>JACMOW010000191.1 GCA_014377775.1 Pedobacter sp.
AAAGGCTCTCCATTGAGAGAAGCACTTATAATATATTTATTTATTTCACTTAATCCTTTGCATATGATAATCAGTTCTTTCTCTTCCCTCCCAAGCTTTAAATTAACTTGATTAAACATAGGCGAAGTAATTAAGTATAAATCCTGACCTGCGACAGGAAAAAAACCCATACTGTTAAAAACATACCAAGCAGACATACTACCTGCATCATCATTTCCAGGCAACCCATCGGCTTTAGTATTATAATTTTTTTGTATAATACCTCTTACAGTTTCATTGGTTCTATACTGTTTACCTATATAATTATATAACGTTGGGGCCAGAAAACCAGGTTCGTTATTTACATTGTAATAATCATTTAACCAAGGGTGGAATGATTGAGAATTTTTGATAAAAAAAGTATCTAATCTGCTATTAAATATCTCTTTCCCTCCTGCTTTTTCTATTAACCTATTTACATTATGTGGAACATATAAAGAGTACTCCCATGAGTTTCCTTCATAAAGCCAACCACTCCAGCCTTCACTCTGGTGAACATTCCATTTAGTTTGCCAATTACCATCACTTTTTTTTGGCCAAATAAATCCTTTAAATCCATCGCTTTCTATATTAGCATTCCAAAGGTTTTCCCAATTACCCGATCGTTTTTGGTATTTCTGGTAAATACTGTCCTTTTTCAACCCTTTTGCTACCAAAGCTATACAGTAATCATTGTAAGCATATTCCATGGTACGGCTTCCTGCTCTTTCAAAATCAGTTGAAACAAAACCAATATTTTTATAATCAAACAAACCCCCACGTCCATATTTTCTTTCATTACCACCGGGCGGAACCTCTGCATTTTTAAGCATAGCATTTAATCCTACCTCATAATCTATCCCATCTAAACCTTTGGAAAAAGCATCTGCAATTAAAACGTCAGTATTGCTACCGCCTTGAGTTCTACCAGTGTAGTTTCCGCTTCGGGCATCAGGCATATAACCTTCTTGCTTATATATGTCTAGCAAAGAATTTATCATGGCTATTTGTTCCTTTTTTTGTATTAAAGTAAGGAGAGGATGTGTAGCTCTATAGGTATCCCAAATACAATAAAAATCATCATAATAAGGTGCCTTTGTTATCCATTTTGGATTCTCGTTGGTACGGTCAACTGGCATTAACATTGTTCTATAAAGTGCTGAATAGAATATCTTTTTTTCCTGTTCATTCTTTGTTTCAATGATAATGGTATTTAATTTTTTATTCCAAATAGTCGAGGCTTTCTGCCTCACTTTTTCAAAATCCCAATCTAATATTTCCTCAATAGCATTCTGCCTTGCTTTTCCAGTACTCAAATAAGATATTCCCAATTTCATCTTTACTTTATCACCTGCATTTGTTTTAAAGCTGAGAAAAGCACCAGTTGCTTCGTTTGTATCAAATTCTAGCTTTGAATTTTTGTGCAATTTTCCAGATTTCCAAGTTCCGAATTCTGTAAACGGTTGATCTAATACTGCATAAAAGTAAACTGTGTAAGCTTCTCCAATATTCCAACCGCCTCTAATTCTGGTATACCCTTCTATTTCTGTTGAAGATATAATTTTCACTTCAGACCCTACAAGCTCCTGATCCAGTTCTCCTTCTTCTTTATAGCCCCCCCAACTTAGGAAGCTACCCAAGTCGAATAACAGATTTAAATTTCCCTTATTAATACTGGTATATTGATGAAAACCTACACTATGGCTCACTGTAAACTCTGATAATAAATTATATCTTGGGGATTTTGCAGCATAATAACCTGGGCTAGCTACCTCGCCCGATCTGCTAGTTGAGTAGTCAATAATATTTATTTCTCCTGTGGTAGCAGCAACTAATACATTGCCATATTTTGGTGGCCCACCTGTGCCGCTTACATGCACATGACTAAAGCCTTTAATATTACCCTCCTTGTTATAGCCAGAATTTGAATTTAAAGGCGAGCAGTCAGGTCCTAATTTCACCATTCCATAAGGCAAGGTAGCTCCAGGAAATATATGACCTTCTCCAACTGATCCTATAAAGGGGTCTACGTATTTAACTAAATCCAATACTTTAACTTGAGCATTGACTGTTAAATAGTTCGTTAAATTAATTATAATCAGGAAAAGGAATTTCAAAAATAAATATCTCATAACGATGTGGCAACCAACCTAAAATTAGACATTAACAGGATAAAAAATGCACTTTTTAATACTTTCGTTGCATCAGCATATACATATTGCATTTGTTTCAATTCTCCTTATCGTTAACTCATGCATGGCTTTGGTAGTTTTATTTCTAAATTTTAAGGCAATTTATCTTTCTATGCTTTTAACTATCCTAATTTTTAGGCTATTATTTTTTAATATCAACAATTGTCCATGCGTTAGCAACCATTCTTTGAGAACCATCTGATGGTCTGTTTTTGACACGCCATTCGGAATCTTCTTTAATTATCAAAGTGCTGGAGCCTCCACCATCTAAATTTATAGCATCCTTAACTCCTAATGCAAAAAATATATCTGATAAATTACCAAAAGATACCCCATTAGAATAGGTTGTTTGTCTGCCATCCACTATGATAAAGTAAACAAAATTATTTGACGTAACACCAACAGCTGTACGAGGTTCTATAGATGCGTCTCCCTGCGTTACTTTTTGTGAATTTTTGATTAAATAATGATATCCACCAACCGCTTCTTTAATTTTTGCACTATCAAACAGGATATTTTTACTAATGATGGAAGCTTTATTTAAATCATCAATAGCTAGAAAGGTACATAAATCACAAAATTCAGCTTTTATTGCCACTCCGTTTTTAAACAAAACGCTTTGAGGAACACCAGAACTATTAAAAAAATCTCCATTTAAGGCAACAAGCACTCTATTTCCCACCGTGTCTTGCGCTCTTGCAATTTCAGAAACAGTTTGCTTTGAAAAAGTTAATTTATTATTCGGTGTACCTGCTTTTAACCGCAAATTGTTCGAATTCAAATCAAGCTCCAGAATAAAAATTTTCATGGGTTGGTTGCCATTGTTTAAATAGGTAATCACTGTTTCTGATAGCCCATCAGTTATGCGGATAAGACTATCTTTTTG
>JACMOW010000026.1 GCA_014377775.1 Pedobacter sp.
GATAATGCTGCGGCACCACGTTATATCGAAGCCCGTTTATCGAAGTTCGCCAATGAGGTTGTTTTTAATGCTGATACAACCGTTTGGCAATTAAGCTATGATGGTAGAAACAATGAACCCGTAACTTTGCCCGTTAAATTTCCATTACTGTTGGCACAGGGGGCTGAAGGAATTGCTGTTGGTTTAGCAACTAAAGTAATGCCTCATAATTTTAATGAACTTTTAGATGCATCTATTGAGATTTTAAAGGGAAATAAACCTAATATTTTACCAGATTTCTTTACCGGTGGGATGGCCGATTTCTCTAATTATAATGAGGGAATGCGTGGCGGACGAATTAGGGTGAGGGCAAAAATTACCGAAAAAGATAAAAAGACCTTAGTAATTACTGAAGTTCCTTATAGTACCACAACGGGTTCCGTAATCGATAGTATTTTAGCAGCCAATGATAAAGGGAAGATTAAAATTAAAAAAATCGAAGACAATACGGCTGCGCATGTAGAAATTGTGGTACAATTGGCACCAGGTATTTCTCCCGATGTAACGATCGATGCGCTATATGCTTTTACTGCTTGTGAAGTTTCAATTTCGCCGAATACCTGTATCATTAAAGACGATAAACCTCAATTTTTAACGGTTAACGATATTTTAAATCAAAATACGCTGTTTACCAGATTTTTGCTAAAACGCGAATTAGAAATTAGATTACACGAACTTCAAGAAAGAATTTTCTTTAGCTCCCTGTTAAAGATTTTTATTCAGGAGGGGATGTACAAAAATGCTGAGTACGAAAATGCCACAGATTTTGACGCAGTAAATACAGTATTGAGTATTTTGTTTGATCCTTTTAAGCCGTCGTTGTACCGTGAAATTTTACCCGAAGATTTTAAAAAGTTGATCGATAAGCCAATGAGTAGCATCACCCGATTTGATGTGAAAAAGGCTGATGATCAGATGAAAGCCTTAGAAGATGAAATTAAGGTGGTTAAAAATCATTTACGCCATTTAACAGAGTACACCATCGCCTGGTTTCAAAAACTAAAAGACAAGTACGGTAAGGGTAGGGAGCGCAAAACTGAAATTCGATTGTTCGATAAAGTTGAGGCCTCAAAAGTGGCTTTGGCAAATGTGAAATTATACATGAATACCGAAGATGGGTTTATCGGTACAGGCTTACGTAAGGATGAGTTTGTTGGCGATTGTTCGGATATTGATGAAATTATTGTTTTTAGGGAAGATGGAAAATGCATCATCACCAAAGTAGCCGAAAAAACATTCGTAGGTAAAGGGATTATTCATGCGCAAGTATTTAAAAAAGGAGATGAGCGAACGGTTTACAACCTTATTTATAGGGATGGAGCAGGCGGAACAAGTTACATTAAACGTTTTGCCGTTTTAGGCGTTACACGTGATAAAGAATACGATTTAACCAAAGGTACAAAAGGGTCGAAGATTTTATATTTTACAGCAAATCCGAATGGCGAGGCCGAAGTGATTAACATACAGCTAAAACCCAATTCAAAATTAAAGAAATTGCAATTCGATATTGATTTTGCTGAAACTGTAATAAAAGGAAGAGCATCGCAAGGGAATATTGTTTCTAAATACCCTATTAAGAAAATAACTTTAAAAAGTAAGGGTATTTCTACCTTGTCTGGACTTAAAATTTGGTATGATGAGCTTTTAAAACGCTTAAATGTTGATGGAAGAGGCAAATATTTGGGCGAATTTGATGGCGACGATAAAATTTTACAAGTGAACGAGGCGGGTTGGTATGAATTAACCTCATTTGATCTGAGCAATCACTTTGATCCAGGCATTGTATTAATGCAAAAATTTGACTCTGAAAAAGTATACGGACTAGTACATTACGATACTAAGGCAAAAAACTACTACGTAAAACGATTTACTTTCGAAATGCAGCCTGCAGGCAAAGAAGTTAGCATTATTAGTGAAGAGCCGAGTTCTAAAATGATATTTATCACAGGTAAACCAAATGCGCAGGTACAAATTGATGTGGAAAAAGGGAAATCTAAAACACCAGAAACAATAAAAATAGATTTAGCCTCATTAATTGATGTAAAGGGATTAAAGGCAAATGGAAATCGACTTTCGCAACACGAGGTGAAACAAGTAAGCTTGGTTAATGCTGAATCAGAAATAGGAATTGAGCTGGTTGCGCCCATAGTGGTTAATGATGTGGAGCCTATAGCGGTTGAGCATGAAGTGCATGAAGATGATAATACAGCAGATACCTCGGTTGAAGCTGTAACGGAAATTAGTATTGATGAAGTGGTGCCGGTGGTGATTGTGCATGAAGAAATTGAACAGCCTATTGTAGAAGCACCTAAAAAGAAACCAGTATTTAAGGTGGAAAAGATTGAGCCGGGAAGTCAGAAAGTCGAGGAGACTGAAAGTTCGGAAGTTGAAAAATCTGAAAGCCTAGAAACGACCAACCAACAACAAACAACGGACAACGAGGAACGAATAACCGAAGCGCCTAAACCTGTAAAAAAAATAGATTTTGAAATCACCAATCCCGACGATATTAAGATTGATGATAAAGGGCAATCACTACTTTTTTAAATAATTATCTAACTGCTTTCTCCAACGCACTTGCTCCGCCCACAACTGGTAAGGTAAGCATAGGTCCATTTAAATCAATTATTTCTGTGCCGAAAGCCACTCGATCACGGCTTTCGGAGCAAGAGGTTTATCGCCAATTTACTATTGATACTGAATATAGCTTGGTATTGGCTTTAATTTCATTAGTTCTTCAGGTGTCATTAAACGTTTAGGTTCCTTCTTTAAATCATTTTTATAGAAAATTTTGAAGCCTGTAAACTGTACTGGTTCGCCAAAAATAAAGTGTCTGTAGGTGCCTAATTTCAAATCTGGCTCGCCCCATCCGTCCATATGCATCACCATTTGAACTTCTGGCCTAAGTTTAATGCTTGGTGAATTGGTTACCATTTTTTTGGTAAAACGGTGGATCACGAAAACTTTTGGAGGCAGATTATATTTTTTAACCAAGTCTGCAAGGTAGCCGGAAACATAATTAATATCTGCAGCATCGTAAGTTCCAATTTTTTTACCGGGTTTTGAACCATCTTTCATCGAAAACTCTGGATCAATACCCAAGTGAACTTGTGGCATTTGTAAATATTTTTCGATGTGAGGTAATTCTGCTTTAATTGTACTCAATGCAACCTGCAAATCTAAAAATACGATTGTATTTGGATGCATTTTAGCAATTTTTAAAACCGAATCTATCTGCTTATTACCCATTCTGTTAATGTATTTACCATCCTTTCCAGGTGTACCACTAGCTACTGATGCTATATAATGTAATCCTACTTGTACAGGGGTTGATGGATCTGCTTTTTCCCATCTCTTCACTTCTTTAGTAAGGCGTTGCCACATTTCTTTTGGTGCATATTCGCCTAAAGCGCCCATTTTTTTTGAATGTAAGTTCCCATAATATACTACAATTCGTTTGAAAGGTAATATAGCGCCATCAAGAGGGTAAGGATGCTTTTTCACTGGCCATTTTCCAGTGGTATCGCCATTTGCTAATTTTTTCATTAACGCATCGTATTTAGCGGTATCAACAGGGGTACGAAGGTTTTCTTTCGCTTCAACTTTTGTAGAGTCATTAGCAACGGTTTTGCCTCCAACTTTTTTTGCATCAGAAGTGCAAGAAGAAAAAGTGCTAAGCGCAGCTATTCCTAAGAGAAATGCAGCTGTAGTTTTTATTAGTTTCATAGTGATAGATTAGTTCTTACAATCTCAAAAATACAATATTTCAACTAAGAGGTAAGCTATAATTATCAACACCTTAATATCTTGTTAATAACTTCCTCCAAAAGTATTTAAGATGATAAATAGGCGCATTGGATGAGGAGTTTTAAATACTAAATTTATTAAACTTCCCAAAAACGCCCAATGGAAGTTTGATACCTGAAGTTGCTTGCAAATAAAGCTCGCCTACTTCTAGATTTTTAACTTGCGAGAAAGATGTTTTAATAAGATTTTCGACTATAACTGAAGAAAACCCGAGTGAATAAGTATTTAAAATCAAAAAATGCTCATCTTCATCTAAAAGTTGAACCACCTCGTGCATCATTTCTTGGATATGATCTTCTAACTTCCACTTTTCACCATTCGGGCCGTGGCCAAAAGCTGGTGGATCTAAAATAATACCATTATATTTTTTACCTCGTTTAAGTTCTCTTTTTACAAACTTTAAGGCGTCTTCAACCACCCAGCGCACGTCTTTTAAGTTTGATAATTCCTGATTTTCATTGGCCCAGTTTACTACTTGTTTAATCGAATCTACATGTGTAGTATCAGCTCCTGCGGCCTTGGCTACTAAAGATGCAGCACCAGTATAGGCAAATAAATTTAAAACTTTGGGTAATGGTTTTTTAAATCTTTTAATGGATGAAGAAATATAGTCCCAATTTACGGCCTGTTCTGGAAATACACCAACGTGTTTAAAGGAGGTAAGTCCTAAGCGTAAATTAATACTAACCTCATCATTTTTATAATTTACATTCCAACGATCAGGAATATTTTTTTCAGATTTGATCCATTCGCCCGAAGTTGCAGAACGACCTTTAAAACTAATATCTGTTTTCTTTTTCCAATCATTTGGTGATAAAACCTTTTTCCATACGGCTTGAGGTTCTGGTCTGCATAAAATTAAATTACCAAAACGCTCTAATTTTTCAAAATCACCACAATCTATCAATTCGTAATCTTTCCAATGGGTAGGGGTAAGTAGGTGTATCATTTTGAGCGTTGTTTATTTTTAAAACTTTCCTTTGGCAGCTTTCATAAATCGGCTGGCAAAAACAAAATCATTCAATTCCTCGATGTCGGTTTTGGCAATTTCTTTATTCGAGCCTTCCCAGAATTTTTTTCCTTCGTGTAAAAAAATAATATAATCGCCAATACCCATTACCGAATTCATATCGTGGGTTACCACAATGGTAGTGGTGTTATATTCTTCTGTAAGCTCCTTAATTAATTCATCAATTACGATCGAGGTTTTAGGATCTAGTCCAGAATTTGGTTCATCGCAAAATAGGTATTTCGGATTCATCGCAATGGCTCGTGCAATGCCTACACGTTTTTTCATCCCCCCAGAGAGCTCTGCTGGAAACAACTTGTTCTTTCCTTCTAAGTTTACCCGATCTAAGCAAAAATTTACGCGATCTAATTTTTCACTTCTTACTTGGTCGGTAAACATGTTTAAAGGGAACATTACATTTTCTTCAACTGTCATCGAATCGAATAATGCGGATCCTTGAAAAAGCATACCTATTTCTTTTCTGATCTCTATTCGCTGCTCAAAATTTAGATGAGTGAACTCTCGATCATCATATAATACACTACCCTGTTCTGGCTGGTGTAAACCGATCATACACTTAAGTAGGGTTGTTTTACCAGATCCAGAACCTCCGATGATTAGATTTGTAACTCCAGCTTCAAATTTTCCAGAGATCCCTTTTAAAACTTCATTATCGCCAAACGATTTATAAATGTCTTTAATCTCAATCATAACAATAGCTGGGTTACAATGTAATCACATGCTAATATGCTTATGCAGCTTACCACTACAGCCTTTGTGCTGGCTTGTGCTACTTCTAAAGCGCCACCCTTTACGTAAAACCCTTCATAAGCAGGTACTGAGGTAATAATAAAGCCAAAAACAAAAGCTTTGGTTAAGGCTACAACAATGGTGTAAGGGTTAAAGTCGGTAGTAATACCTTGAACGTATTCAGCAGCCGAAACTGCTCCTGATAATGTTCCACCTAAATAGCCTCCACCAATACTCAACACCATTGATATAATTACTAAAATAGGAACCATGGTAATTCCGGCTATAATTTTTGGAAGGATGAGGTAACCTGGAGCATTTATTCCCATAATTTCAAGTGCGTCAATTTGTTCAGTTACGCGCATGGTGCCAATTTCTGAAGATATAGCTGAGCCAATTTTGCCAGCTAATACGATAGCGGTTATGGTTGGACTTAGTTCTAAAATGCTCGAATCTCTGTTAACTGAGCCTATAATTGTTTTCGGAATAAAATCGCTCACCAATTGGAAGGCGATTTGCAAAGTCATTACTGCTCCAATAAAGGTAGAAATAATACTAATTAGTCCCAAAGAACCTACACCAATAAAGTCCATCTGCTGAAAAATGGCCTTTACATATATTTTTGTTTTTTCTGGTCTTCTGAAAACCGCTTTTAGGAGCAGAATGTATTTGCCAAAATTGGTAAAATTCATTAGTTAGAGATTAGCGTGGTACAGTACAATAATATACAAAGTAACAACAAAAATGTTCTAGCGTTAAGTATTTATTCAAAAATATTACTGATTATCGATATAAATACTGTTTTTTGTGTCAAAGGAATCAATAATTATATCGCATGAATGCAGTTATTACAGGAGCAAGCAAAGGAATAGGGAAAGCTATTGCTTTAAAATTGGCACAAAATGGATACAATTTAGCAATATGTGCTAGAAACGAATCAGATTTACATGTATTTGTAACGGAGTTACAAATTTTTGCCATAAAGATAATTGCAGTGGTGGTAGATTGCAGTAAGAAAGAAGAGGTGATGTCTTTTTTTAATCGGGTAAAGGCCGAAATGCAGTTTGTTGATGTACTTGTTAATAATGTGGGTACTTTTTTGCCCGGGAATATATTGGATGAAAATGACGAAATTTTCGAAAAACAGCAACAGTTAAACGTAAATTCTGCTTATTATTTAAGCAAGAATTTCGGGAAAATGATGCGTGAGGTAAAATCAGGGCATATATTTAACATTTGCTCGATCGCTAGTGTGCAAGTAGTTAAAGATGCAGGCAGTTATACTGTAACAAAAACAGCGATGCTAAGTCTTAATAATGTATTGCGCAAAGCATTAGCAGAATACAATGTTAAAGTTACGGCAATCTTACCAGGTTCTACATTAACCGCTTCATGGGAAGGAACAACAATTCCTGCCGAAACATTTGTACAGCCCGAAGATATTGCGAATTCACTTTACTCTATTTTAAATTTAAGTAGTGGCGTAAATGTTGATGAGTTAATTCTAACACCTTTAAAGTTTAATAATTAAATAGAAGGAGATATAGAAATGGAAAAGAGATTGTATAGAAATGAGCATGATAAGATTTTATCTGGTGTTTCGAGTGGTTTAGCCGAATATTTGGGATATGATGTATTGCTAATAAGAATTTTATTTGTGGTATCTGCTCCCTTTACTGCTTTTGCCACTTTATTGGCTTATATTATTTTATGGATTGTGGTGCCTGTAAACAACGACCCTGCTGCTCGTTATTCTAAGTTTGATGCGTTTTTTAAAAAACAAGGTACACCACAAAATGATGCGATGTTTAACTCGCCAAATGCGTTTAATAATCCATCTAATTCTGGTGAGCAGACCAAATGGAATACTCAAAATGCTGGGCCTAATTTTACCATGCCCAACAATTCTAATTTTAATACGACACCAAAAAATAACGATACGGGGCGAACTGTTGCGGGTTTAGTTATTTTAGTATTAGGGGTTTATTTTCTACTCAAACAATTTATTTTTATCCCAGTTTGGTTTAGTATTTTTAAATTATGGCCTTTGGTAATTGTTGCAATTGGAATAAGCTTGATTTTTAAAAATAAACGACGCAACGAGTGGGAGCAGTTTAAAAAAGAAACTGAAGGTGCACAAAAATCGACAACCGAAAAACCAGTTGAAGAAGCGGAGGTGAAGACTGAAAATTCTGACTCAGCTACACCAACTGTATAATAGAAATAAATTAAAGAGATAAGACTATGAAATTTGATAGAATAATTTGGGGCGTACTGCTTTTATTTGTAGGTGGAGTGCTATTATTAGAGAACTTCAATGTAATTGAATTTTATTGGCGTAATGTTTGGAGTTTTTGGCCGGTATTTTTAATCATATTGGGCGTTAATATTCTTTTCAATAGGAACAATTCACAAACTGGAAATATTATTTCATTGGGTATTTTGGTAATCACCCTATCCTTCTTGTTTGTAAAAGGTCAGAGTAAGCCTGAACATGGTTCTTGGTGGGATAATGATTTTAAAAATGGTGTTCGTATAGATTTAGACGACGAAAAAGGTAATGATAGCAAAGA
>JACMOW010000006.1 GCA_014377775.1 Pedobacter sp.
TAAAATTAGGAAATATCCAATGTCAGCGCATGTCTATTTCTGGTGTTCCATTTGTAGGAACCGATATAGGTGGCTTTAGTGGAGAGCCTGATGGCGAATTATTTACCCGCTGGATACAACTGGGTACGTTTTCACCATTTATGCGCGCGCACTCTGCCGGCGATACATCGGAGCGTGAACCTTGGAGTTTTGGTGAGCCATTTACTAGTATTAATCGTAAGTTTATTGAATTAAGGTACCAATTAATGCCTTATATCTATTCGGTTTTTTGGGAGCATCACCGTTATGGCTTTCCAATTTTACGGCCATTGGCGATGTTAGAACAAGAGTATATTAGCAATCACTTCCGTCAGGATGAATTTACTTTTGGCGATAAAATTTTGGTATGTCCAGTTTTAGAACAGGGAGCCACTTCAAGATTGGTATATTTACCTAAAGGGCAATGGTATAATTTCTGGTCTCATGAATTGTTAAATGGTGAAAAGGAATACACCGTTCAAGCTCCGCTAGAAAATATGCCATTATTTGTGCGCGCAGGTTCTGTTATTCCAGAGTATCCAATAATGCAGTATGTGGGCGAAAAGCCGATTGATGAGGTTTGGTTAAATATTTACTATGCACAATATGAGGTAAATTCGTTCTTGTTTGAGGATCATGGAGATACATTTGCTTATGAACAAGATATTTACCTAGAAAAAAAATTCAGTGTAAAAGGTGATGGTAAAAATTTATTTATTCAACAAACCACAGAAGGACTTTACACACCAAATTACGAATTATATGATTATAACGTAATTGGTTTACCTTTTCAAGTAAGCAAGGTTTTTGTAGACGACAAGGAGGTGAAAGATTTTTACATGGATGATCGTAAACGACTAAAATTTAAATCGAATAAAAATTTTATAGACATTAAGATCATTGGAGTTTAAATTTTTGTAGGTTAATTGGCTAAGGTGGTTAATTATTTAAGTTGGTTAATTGGTTAGATAAGACGATCCTAAAACAAGAAATATATTAATTGTTGAAATTCAAAATGTATGCCTTCAAAACGCCTAACGCCAAACGCCAACCCCTTCGCACAAAAAAGTGTTTGGGCGCATAGTTTATTTACAAAATTCGATATTGATTTGTTTTTATTGGGGAAGCACTTTCGTTTATACGAGAAAATGGGTGCGCATTTATGTGAACTCCTTAAAATAAATGGCACTTATTTCGCAGTTTGGGCGCCCAATGCGCAAGAAGTTACCGTAATTGGTAATTTTAATGATTGGAACAGAAACATACATTATTTAAATAAACGAGAAGACGGGTCGGGCATTTGGGAAGGTTTTATCCCGAATGTAGGTAAGGGAGAGGTTTATAAATACTATATTAAAGGTTTTGATGGGAGTGATATTGAGAAAGGAGATCCTTATGCATTACGTTGGGAGCATCCTCCTCAAAAAGCTTCTATTGTATGGGATACTAATTACACGTGGAAGGATAAAGCTTGGCTCACTAAACGCCCTAAATTAAATGCTTTAAATCAGCCTATTTCTGTTTACGAAATACATTTGGGCTCTTGGCAACGCGATCCTTCAAATCCAGAAAGGGTATTAAGTTATGGCGAAATTGCTAAAACATTAGTTCCTTATGTATTGGAGATGGGCTTTACACATGTAGAGTTTATGCCAATTATGGAGTATCCTTATTACCCATCTTGGGGCTATCAAATTACGGGTTATTTTGCTGCCAGTTCAAGGCATGGGCATCCGCAAGATTTGATGTATTTGATAGAAGAACTTCATAAACACAATATTGCAGTAATTTTAGATTGGGTACCTTCCCATTTTCCGGGTGATGCAAATGGATTGTTCATGTTTGATGGCACGCATTTGTTTGAACATGCCGATATGCGCAAAGGATTTCATCCCGATTGGAAATCGTACATCTTTAATTATGATCGAAATGAAGTGCGCTCGTTTTTAATTAGCAATGCGCTATTTTGGATTGATCAGTTTCATGCCGATGGGTTGAGGGTAGATGCGGTTGCTTCTATGCTTTATTTCGATTTTTCGCGCACAGCGGAAGAGGCTGGAACGAATGAATTTGGTGGAAGTGAAAATTTGGGGGCAATTACTTTCCTTAAAGATTTAAATGAAGCCATTTATGGGAGTTACAAAGGGGTACATACCATTGCCGAAGAAAGTAGCACATTTGATGGCGTAACGCGACCAGTGTATGCCGGTGGCTTAGGTTTTGGCATGAAGTGGATGATGGGGTGGATGAATGACACTTTAAAGTATTTTAAAAATGATCCAATCAATCGCAAGGCCAATCACCATCAACTAACTTTTAGCATTACCTACGCATTTACCGAAAATTTTATGCTGCCCTTTTCTCATGATGAGGTAGTGCATGGGAAATCGTCTATGATCTATAAAATGCCAGGTGATGAATGGCAGAAGTTTGCAAATTTGAGGGTTTTATACGCCTATATGTTTACCCATCCGGGCACTAAACTCCTATTTATGGGTAATGAATTTGCACAAACCACCGAATGGAACTTCACCGAATCGTTAAATTGGGACTTATTACAATATCCACCACATGCAGGGATGCAACAGTTGGTAAAGGCATTAAATATGCTGTATAAAAAGGAACCCGCCTTGTACCATCACAATTTTTCTTATGATGGTTTTGATTGGATTAATGCTGATGATGTTGAAAACTCAGTATATAGCTATGCGCGGAAATCTGATAAACCCAAAGATACTTTACTTGTTGTGATTAATGTAACCCCTGTTTACCGTGAAAATTACCGTTTGGGCACACCGAATAGGGGCAAATGGAAAGAAATTTTTAGTAGTGATGACGTAGAATTTTTTGGTAGCGGAAAGCTAAATAGCGAAGTGTTAACCTCAGAAAACATACAATGGGATGGGCAAAAACAATCTATTTTAATTAATGTTCCGCCTTTAGGGGTTACAATGTTTAAAAATATCTCATCAATTTTACTATATTTATATTTCTTAATTAGTTAAAACTTACGCTAACCAATATTTTGTTTTCTCGCTCAAAAGTTGTAAAAATGATAAATAAGGCTGCCAACTGGTTTTTAACAAAGCCAAAGATGACTGGGCTTTTGTTTTTTTTGTTTTTGCTTGCCTTTAACGCATTAATTGTTCTTCAGCGTTACGAACTGTTTCAAGAAAATCAGGATCGAGAAATTTCAAGAATACTAAATCAAGTAAAGGGAAATATAGATCAATCTCTAAAAAACTATTATACCTTATCTATTACCTTAGCACTAACTATTGGCGAAAATGGGGTGCCTAAAAATTTCGATTCGGTTGCGGATAAGTTAATTCGGTCAAATCCGCAGCTTCAAGCGGTCCAGTTGGTTCCAAATGGCGTTATTAAATATGTCTATCCACTTAAGGGAAACGAAAAAGTATTGAACCTTAATATTTTTAAAACAGTAGCTCAAACTGCTATTGAGGCCAGAAAGGCAATCCAAAGAAAGCGAATCTATTATCAAGGGCCAGTAAAACTTGTACAAGGAGGAATTGGTTTGGTGGGTCGTTTACCTGTTTTTATTAACGATAAATTTTGGGGTTTCTCAGCTATTGTTATTAAAATTGATACATTTTTTAGGGAGTCTGGAATTGATAACGGTAAATACAGAGATTATCGTTTCCGGTTTTCTAAGGTTAATATGAGCACTGGAAAGGAAGATTTCTTCCTCGATTTTAAGGAAAAAACTGCTTTTTCGCAATCAAAATCAGTTGCTTTTACCGAAGGCGACTGGAAGGTTTATGTTTGTTATATAAATAAAACCGATGTATGGTTTCAGCTCATTGGCACCGTTATGCTTGGGTTGGGTTTAACCGTACTTTCTAGTTATCTATTGATCCGATTAATGATTAAGCAATCAGACTTGCAACACATGTTTAACCTGCAAGGAAAGGAGCTTATTAACACAGAGAGTAAATTTAAAGGTATTTTTGATCATGCAGCGATTGGCATTGCTAGAGTAAACTCGATAACTGGAGAATTACTTGAAGTGAATAAATATTTATGCGAATTCTTGGGCTTTACCGCAGATGAGCTCATTCACAAAAAAATTAAGACTTTAATTCATCCAGAGGATATTGAGGAGGAGTCTCGCTTATTTAAGCTATTTATAAATGGCGATATCAGACAAATTAACGACGAGAAGCGCTATATAAGTAAAAGTGGAGAAGTGAAATGGGGTAGTGTAATTATAACGCCGCTTTGGAAAACGGGTGAGGAGCCCACCAATCATATTATTATTCTTGAGGATTCAAGTGCTAGAAAGGCTGCAGCACAAGTTTTGGTCGAGTCGCAGCACCGAATTCAGTCGCTAATTAACACCATAGATGGTATTGTATGGGAAAGTTATATCGACTCTCAAGAAACCATTTTCATCAGTAAAAAAGTTGAAGATATTTTAGGGTATACGGTAAAGCAGTGGAAGGGTAGCCCTAAATTTTGGTTTAACCATTTATATTCTGAAGATAGAGACAGGATTGTAGACTATATGCGAAACAATTTGACACAGAAAAAGCAATTAGATGCAGAGTATAGGATGCTGGCTAAAGATGGAACAATTGTATGGATACGCGATATTATTACCGTAGTTGAAGAGCATGGGCAGCCCGTAAAATTGAGGGGAATTATGATAGACATTACCCTGCAGAAACAAGCAGAAGTAGCGCTTCAAAAATCTTTTACCTTGGTTACCGAACAAAATAAACGACTTTTAAATTTTTCATATATTGTTTCTCATAACTTAAGATCACACGCCAGTAATATTTTAGGTATTACCGAGCTGATAGAGAATTCAGCATCAGCACAAGAAAGAGACGAGATGATTCGATTGCTAAAAACAGTAGGCGAGAACTTAAATGAAACCTTACTTAACCTTAATAATGTAGTTAATATTCAAAGTAACATGGATGTTATTGTTGAGCCTTTAAATTTGAATGATTATATACAACGAACATTGGCCACCTTGAATGCCCAGATTTTACGGAAAAAGGTGGTATTCATTAATCAAGTAGACGAATCTTTTTTTATTAATTACAATAGGGCCTATTTGGAGAGCATTTTACTAAACCTGTTTTCAAATGCTATTCGATATAGCCACGAAGATCGTGCGCCAGTTATCTCTTTAGCTTGTTTTGGAGAAGATGGACAACAGGTGCTCAATATTTCTGATAATGGAATCGGAATTGACCTTAAAAAGTATGGTGATAAGATGTTTGGCATGTATCAAACCTTTAATGGTAACCCCGATGCTAGGGGCTATGGATTATTTATTACCAAAAACCAAATTGAGGCGATGGGTGGTAAAATTGAAGTAGAGAGTCAAATTAATCACGGAACCACTTTTAAAGTATATTTTAAAAGAAGTATTTAGCGTTAACTATTTACTTTTTCGATTAATTAATTTGAAATTATTAAAGTGAATA
>JACMOW010000192.1 GCA_014377775.1 Pedobacter sp.
ACATCCCTGATGGATTTATTTACCTGGTAAGTGTCGTTATTTTTGGTAAAAAATTCCTGCAAGTTTTGAGAAGTTAAACCCTCTGTTTCATTTTTAGAATATATGCCGGACCGTGCTTTTAAAATAGCCGGTTCGCTAATGTCGGTAGCGAAAAGCTGTACCCGCTCGCTACGATTTCCCAAAAATTCTTTGAGACAAATTGCCATTGAATAAACCTCCTGCCCGGTGCTGCAACCCGCTACCCAAATACGAATGGGATCTGCATCTTTTTCATTTTTTATAATTTGCGGAAAAACCGTTTCGCATAAATTTTCAAAGCTTTTAGGGTCACGGAAAAACGACGTGACAGGAATTAACAGATCCTGATAAAGAATATCCAGTTCAGGTTTATTTCCCCTTAAGAATTTAAGATAATCGGCAGGCTTTTCATTTTTGTTAAGAGCCATTCTGCGGAGAATGCGCCGGCTAATAGTGGTTTGTTTGTAGTATGTGAAATCGGTTCCCTTGAGTACGCGGAGCAATGCCAGCATTTGTTTAAAATGCTCCCCATCCTGTTGGGGAATATTTTCATCTGCGGCACCATTTCGATTGATGATTTTGGTAATCTCCAATAGTTTTTGCGGAATTTTTTCGGGCGGAAGTATAAAGTCTACTACACCCGCCTGTATCGCGCTTTCCGGCATGCCGTTATAAGCTGCTGATTCTTCATCCTGCGCAAATGTAATTCCGCCATGTTCCTTAATGGCGATTAAGCCTTTAGTACCATCAGACGCTGTACCCGATAATACAACTCCTATGGAATGGGATTGATGCACCTCTGCCAGCGAGGTAAAGAAAAGGTCAATGGGCAGGTTTAGTTCGTTTTTACTAGTCGTGCGAGGAGTGAGCTGTAAAACGCCATCGTTGGCGATCATCATTTTATTACTGGGAATGATGTAAATATGGTCAGGAAGTACTTTAATGTCGTCTGATATTTCCAGCACAGGAATTTTGGTGACCTTTTGCAATATGTCTGGCAACATGCTATTATGGTCGGGGTGTAAATGCTGGACCAGTACATACGCCATTCCTGAAAATTCGGGAATGGCTTCCAATAATTTCTTAAAAGCGTCCAAACCGCCTGCAGAAGCACCAATACCTACAACTGGGAAGGCATTAGTAGATTTGGTAAGGCCCGCACGCTCAACTTCTAAAGGATCTGTTGGTGTAGTTGGGATTTTACTTATTTTCGGACTTTCTTTGCTCTTGCTCAATTCAGTAAAATTTAATAGTAGGTATCGTCGAGTAGTAAATCTACACAAATTTATCTCTGAACCATTAGTTTAGGCCCTTTACAAGAACTCTAAAGGTTAAAAAAGATCATCGAAGCAGGATATATTTTAATTGAACAATATTCCCAAATTACTTATGACATTTTTAATTTGAATTTGTTTGAGCACTTAAGGTATTATCAGTTTGCAATTACCTGATTTATCTTCGATATGTTATTATTAGTGTTTGGTGCAACATAATAGATATTACTTCTACTATCGGAAATTGACACTGTTACAG
>JACMOW010000193.1 GCA_014377775.1 Pedobacter sp.
ATTGGACGGGATCGGTGAAACAGGAATGATTGCACGTTATCTATTTAACGGAGATTTGAAAGACTGGTCTCGAAATAATTTACACGCCAAATTTCAAGGTACTGAAGTTAAATTTGTGAGCGATAATCGTTTTGGGAAGGTTTTATCACTCTCTGATAATAGCAATGATTTTCTAACGCTTCCAGCAGAAGCTTTAACAAATATAGAATCGCTCAGCGTAGCAGGATGGATCTACCTGCGTTCGGAGCAAATGGGTCAGCGTTTTTTTGATTTCGGAAAGGATGCTACTAAACATTTGTTTGTTGCTCCAGTTGGGATTGTAAAAATAAATACCTGGGTTCATTTTACCATAGTAGTTGATGTACCTTCGAAAGTAGTCGTTACGTATGTGGATGGTAAGCCTCTGGGCGAAGCGAAAGAAATTCCGCAAGAATTAACAGCTTTTTTGGGTCAGCAAGCAGGAGAAAAATTGCTTTACATCGGGAAGTCACTAGTGCCAGGAGATCCCTATCTTAATGCCATGATACATGATTTTCGTATTTATCGTGTCCCACTAACGAACAGACAGGTTGCTGGAATTTATCGCAATGCTCAGCGTGACATTAATGAAAGTTCGGTAAATACAACGGCCAAGAAGGAGGATGAACTTCCTCAGTTTTCTAAAACTGAGGTAAGGCTTTACAATACCTATTTAACGCATGTTGCGGATGTGAAAGTGGAAACAGCAGTAGGGAATTTGCCGCGATTACCAAGTTACGTACAAGGAACATATCAAAATGAAGTAAAAGGCCCTAAAGTACGTGTACTATGGCCTTCTCCAATAGATAATAGCACAGTGCTTAAGGCAGGAAGCTACACCGTAACAGGTCGTGTTGCAGGAACCGATTTTCAACCAAAAGCATTTGTTACCGTAAAAGAATTTAATAAATCAACCACCCCAGTTTCAAAGTTAGAAACCTTTCATTTAGATCAGGTTTCGCTAAAGACCGATGCGCATGGACACGATTCTAAATTTGTAGAAAATCGAGATAAGTTTATCAAAACATTAGCGAAAACCGACCCTAATTCCTTTCTTTATATGTTTCGCCATGCTTTTGGCCAAAAACAACCTGAAGGAGCAAAACCTTTGGGCGTTTGGGACACTCAGGATACCAAATTAAGGGGTCACGCTACAGGGCACTACCTTACGGCAATTGCACAAGCTTATGCCGGCACAGGATATGACAAGGCGCTCCAGGCTAATTTCTCTAAAAAAATGGAGTACATGGTAAATAGTCTATATGAGTTGTCAAAATTATCTGGAAGGGCTAAAGAAGCAAGTGGAACGTACGTATCCGATCCTACGGCTGTGCCGTATGGTTCCGGAAAATCAGTTTATGATTCGGATCTTAGTGAGGCGGGTATTCGTAGCGATTATTGGAACTGGGGAAAAGGGTTCATTAGTGCTTATCCTCCAGATCAGTTCATTATGTTAGAAAATGGAGCCAAGTACGGAGGACAGAAGAACCAGGTTTGGGCACCATATTATACATTGCATAAAATTTTAGCTGGCTTAATGGACGTATATGAAGTGAGCGGTAATAAAAAAGCCCTTGAAATAGCTACTGGCATGAGTGATTGGGTATATGCCCGCTTGAGCCAGGTGCCACAGGAAACACTCATAAACATGTGGAATACCTACATTGCAGGTGAGTTTGGGGGTATGAATGAGGCAATGGCCCGTTTGTACCGAATTACCGGTGAACAGAAATACCTAAAAACAGCACAATTATTTGATAATATCAAAGTGTTTTTTGGCGATACAGCGCATTCGCATGGGCTGGCCAAAAATGTAGATCTTTTCCGTGGATTGCATGCCAATCAACATATCCCTCAAATTGTTGGAAGTATCGAAATGTACCGTGTTTCCAATAATCCCGAATATTACAAAGTGGCCGATAACTTTTGGTATAAGATGGTGAATGATTATATGTACAGCATTGGAGGGGTTGCAGGTGCACGTAATCCCGCCAATGCGGAATGTTTTATTGGTCAGCCAGCAACATTATATGAAAACGGTTTCTCTGCCGGAGGGCAGAACGAAACTTGCGCCACGTACAATATGCTAAAATTAACTAGCGACTTGTTTCTCTTTGATCAACGGGCAGAGTTAATGGACTATTACGAGCGTGGTTTATACAACCATATTCTAGCTTCTGTAGCTGAGAATAGCCCTGCTAATACCTACCACGTACCACTTGGGCCAGGGTCTATGAAACAATTTGGCAACCCGGATATGACAGGCTTTACATGCTGCAATGGTACAGCAATAGAGAGTAGTACCAAGTTGCAAAATTCAATTTACTTTAAAAGTAAGGATAACAAGGCGCTTTATGTTAATCTATACATACCCTCTACACTAGAATGGACGCAACGAAACGTAAGGATAGAGCAGACAACAGATTTTCCAAAGGAAGACCAAACCCTTTTGACCATTAAGGGAAGTGGACAATTTGATATCAATGTGCGTGTGCCAGGCTGGGCTACCAAAGGGTTCATCGTAAAGATCAACGGTGTAGCACAAAAGCTTGAGGCTAAAGCCGGCAGTTATCTAAAAATAAGCCGCAAATGGAAAAATGGCGATACCATAGAACTGAAAATGCCCTTCCAATTTCACTTGGATCCAGTTATGGATCAGCAGAACATAGCTAGTTTGTTTTATGGGCCGATATTGCTGGCAGCTCAAGAGCCCGAAGCAAGAAAAGAATGGCGTAAAGTAACCTTGGATGCCAAAGATATAAGCAGGTCAATAAAAGGTGATCCTCAGGCTTTACAATTCACCATTGATGATGTGGTTTTTAAACCATTTTATGAAACTTACGGTCGTCATTCAGTTTATCTAGATGTTAAGTTAAATTGAAATGTGTTAGCAAAATTCTAAAGGGATAAAATATACCTTCATTAACCTAACGCTCCGTATAAAACTGATTAGCCGGCCCATTCCTTTTTAAGTTAAAAAGGATACTAAAATTAGTTAATTTATAAGCTAAGATGTTTTTTATGTATATATATCTTTAATAATTATAAAAAATATAAACTTTGAAAAATTATGCGATTTAATTCCTTGCCAAAAGGCTTGTTGTTTATGCTAGGTGCCTTTTTGCTAAATCTTAATTCGAGTAAGTCTATTCAAACTGTTAAAAATAAAACAGAGAAGGAAGCCTATATCCCTGCCAAGGTATGGAGAGTTCCCGATAACAACGATTATACCAATAACGATAGCGAATACAGCAATAAACGAAGGGTAGAATCTGATAACATTGTTATTTTTTGGTCCAAGGAATTTGGAGAAAATCCCATGCAAAATATAGAAGTAAGCAACCGCTTTAATGTACACGATGCATTAAAAGAATGTGAGCGCTTTTATCAAAACTATTTAAATGTTTTAAAATTAGTGCAGAAGGGAAAATCGCTTACCGATAAATATAAAATATTAGTGTATGTGGTAGGTGGAACAGAACGAACTGCCTTTGGTGGTGGTGCCGAAAATAAGATAGGTATTTTATGGACACCAGCAGTACGAATGAATAAAGCCCCTTATGGTGCTTTAGCTCACGAATTAGGGCACTCTTTTCAATACCTCGCAAGCAACGATAATGGAACAGGTATGGGTGGACCCATCATGGAAATGTCGGCGCAATACATGCTTTGGCAAACCTATCCAGAGTGGATGACTTTCGAAAATTACCACTTGGTGAGCTTCATGAAAAAAACGTATTACGCATTTCTGCACCCTACGAACATGTACCATAGCCCATATGTAATTGAATATTGGTCTAATAAACATGGAGTTGATTTTTTTGGTAAATTGTTGCGTGAAGCAAAAAAGGGTGAAGATCCAGTAATGGTTTATAAAAGAGTAACGGGTATTACCCAAGAACAATTTAACGATGAAATTTTTGATGCTTCACGTCGCTTCATTACCTGGGATATGAAAAGAATAGAAAAAGTAGCCAGTAAGTATGCCAACCAGCATACGAGTACTTTTGATGCCGTAGCCGATGGGTGGTATCGGATTGCAGCAAATAATTGTCCGCAAAATTATGGCTATAATGGCATTAAACTAAAAGTTCCGGCGAGTGGAACTAAGGTGCAATTAAATTTTAAAGGTATAGCAGGGGTTGAAGGCTTTACGACAATAAAAACTGATATTGCAGGATGGAGATATGGTTTTTTAGCTGTGAACAAGAATGGAAAACGTGTATATGGCGACGTGAATGCCAATGGAATTGGTAATGCAACTTTTAAAGTGCCTAATGATACAGAATACCTATGGTTGGTGGTAAGTGGAGCACCAAAAGAATATTGGACAGTGTCGGCGAAAGAAGAAAGTAATGATCATTGGCCTTATGAGATTAAACTTACTGGTACAAGTTTAGACGATTCGGTAATTAAATAGCCTGCTAGTATTTTGCACATTTATAAGATAAATCGGTTAATATTTGCCTATTCATATCTTTGCTTAACTTTTACTTTTGATAAATATTATAACTAAAATTAATCACTAAAAATTATACGAATAAGATGAGTATTAAATGGAAGGGCGTTTTCCCTGCGGTTACCACCAAATTTACAGCAAATGATGAGCTAGATTTCGTTACGTTCGATATCAATATTGAAGCACAGTTGGAAGCAGGTGCTGAAGGTATTATTTTAGGCGGATCATTGGGAGAAGCGAGTGTATTGAGCGATGAAGAGAAATTTGAATTACTTAAACATACCCTAAAAACCGTAAATGGTAGAGTTCCTGTACTTTTAAATATTGCCGAGCCAACTACAAAAAAAGCAGTTGCTGCAGCAAAAAAAGCAGAAGAACTTGGCGCAAATGGATTAATGTTATTGCCCCCGATGCGCTATTATTCTGACTTTGATGAAACCATTGCTTTTTTTGAAACGGTAGCAAAAAGTACGCCACTACCAATTATGATCTATAATAATCCTGTTGATTATAAGATTGAGGTAACTTTAGATATGTTTGAAGTTTTGGCTAAGCACGATAATATTCAAGCCATTAAAGAATCAACCAGAGACATTTCAAATGTAACGAGGTTAATTAATAGATTTGGAGATAGATTTAAAATTTTTACAGGTGTTGATCCTTTAGCCATGGAAAGTTTGGTAATGGGTGCACACGGTTGGGTTGCCGGCTTGGTTGATGCTTTCCCGAAAGAAACAGTTGCCATTTTCAGACTGGTAAAAGAAAACCGCATTCAGGAAGCACTAACAATTTACCGTTGGTTCTTGCCTGTTTTAGAATTAGATATTCACCCGAAGCTAGTACAATACATTAAATTGGCCGAGGTAGCAACGGGAATAGGAACTGAAACGGTTAGAGCACCACGTTTACCACTTAAAGGAGAAGAAAGAGAACGTGTACTCAAAACAATTAACGATGCTTTAGCTACCAGACCAATATTGCCTGCTGGAAGTTGGGGTAAATAATGATTTAAAATAAATAAATGAACGGAAACAATATTGTTGGTGCTACGTATGTAACAACCGAAGGCGAGCCTTTTTTTGCAGCTAACCCGGCAACAGGTATAAACCTTGATGGTGATTTTAAAAAGGCCAGTGCCGCAAATGTAAACAATGCGTTGGCCTTAGCCGAAACAGCTTTCGAAACCTATAAAAATATAGGAGGCGTGTTAAAAGCTAAATTTTTAAGAACAATTGCGGAAGAAATTGCAGCACTAGGCGAAACTTTAGTGAATAGGGGAGCGGCCGAGAGTGGCTTACCTATAGGCAGGTTGCAAGGTGAAGTAGGACGTACAGTTGGGCAGTTAAATCTGTTTGCGAAATTGGTAGAAGAAGGATCTTGGGTAAATGCTGTGATAGACAAAGCAATGCCAGATCGCCAACCTTTACCTCGTGTTGATATCAGACGTATGCTGATTCCGATAGGGCCTGTTGTAATTTTTGGTGCGAGTAATTTTCCATTGGCCTTTTCGGTAGCGGGAGGAGATACAGCATCAGCACTTGCTGCAGGATGCCCGGTGATTATAAAAGCACACCCAGCACATTTAGGTACCAGTGCATTAGTTGCAGGTGCTATACTAACTGCAATTGAAAAAACTGGCGTTCCAAAAGGCGTTTTCTCCATGCTATACGATAATGGGTATGAGATAGGTGAACAATTGGTGAAGCACCCCACTACAAAAGCTGTAGCTTTTACAGGCTCTTATTTGGGAGGTATGGCCCTTGTTAAAATGGCGCAAGAACGTAAACAACCTGTTCCGGTATTTGCCGAAATGGGAAGTATTAATCCGATTGTGTTTTTGCCAGAGGCGATTAACCAAAAAGCAGAAGAATTGGCCAATAAATATGCAGCATCTATTACGTTAGGCGCAGGACAATTTTGTACCAACCCTGGCTTATTGCTTGCCATCGAATCTCCAGCTTTAATAAGATTTAAAGAAACCATTGCCCAAGCAATTAGCGCTATTCCTTCGTCTACAATGCTAACTGCTGGTATTCATAAAAACTACGATCAACTATCTGGCGAAATTTCCAAAATTGAAGAAACCAAGTGGATTGCACAGTCAAACCAAATTAATGATACCCTGCAAAACCAATCGGTTGCTAAAGTGGCCGAGGTAAGTGCCGAGCATTTTTTGGCGAACCCAAAGTTGCACGAAGAAATATTTGGCCCTTATTCGTTATTGGTGATTGCTAAAGATATAGCGCAATTAACAGCGGTAGTAGCAGTATTAGATGGGCAGCTTACCGTAACGGTAATGTCTGAAAACAAAGAAATTGCTAATTATCCGGCATTAATCAACAAACTTACCGAAAAAACAGGTCGATTGATCTTAAACGGAGTGCCTACAGGCGTAGAAGTTTGTGCAGCCATGCAGCATGGAGGGCCATTTCCAGCTACTACCGATAGTAGGTTTACCTCAGTTGGGTCTACAGCCATTTATCGGTTTGTAAGGCCCATAGCTTGGCAAGATTGGGAAGATTCGTTGTTGCCCGATGAACTTAAAGAAAGTAATCCATTAGGGATTTTTAGACTAATTGATCAAACCTATACCAAAGATTAATGGCAAGTAAAACTTTTTTTTGTGTAGATGCACACACCTGCGGTAATCCCGTTAGATTGGTAGCAGGTGGCGGACCGATATTACAAGGCGCTAACATGAGTGAAAAGCGCCAACATTTTTTAAAAGAATACGATTGGATACGAACCGGTTTGATGTTCGAGCCGAGGGGTCACGATATGATGTCGGGCAGTATTTTGTATCCACCTCAAGACCCAGCAAATGATGTTGCCGTTTTGTTTATAGAAACAAGCGGATGCCTACCAATGTGCGGGCATGGTACAATTGGTACCATAACCATTGCTATAGAAGAAGGATTATTAAACCCTAGAGTACCTGGTGTTGTACGAATGGAAGCTCCTGCGGGATTGGTTCTTATTGAATACCAGCAAGAAGGAGCAAAGGTTACTTCGGTAAAACTCTGCAATGTGCCAGCTTATCTGGCCGCAGCCGATCTGGAAATAGAATGCCCTGATTTAGGCTTACTAATATTTGACGTAGCCTATGGTGGAAATTTTTATGCCATTGTAGATCCTCAAATCAATTTTTCGGGCTTGGAAAACTACACGGCCTCACAATTGATTACTTGGAGCCAAGTAATTCGCAAACGAATTAACGAAAAGTACAAGTTTGTACATCCACAAGATGAAACTATTAATGGGTGTAGCCATATCTTGTGGGCAGGAACACCTTTAGACCCGCTTTCTACAGCTAGAAATGCAGTTTTTTATGGCGATAAAGCAATCGATCGTTCACCTTGCGGTACAGGTACATCGGCTCGCATGGCACAATGGCACGCTAAAGGAAAATTAAAGGTTGGCGAAGCATTTATCCACGAAAGTATAATTGGTAGCAAATTTACAGGAATGGTTGAGGAAGTTGTAAAGCTAAATGGCATGGATGCTATTATACCTAGTGTACAAGGCTGGGCAAAAGTATATGGTTATAATACAATAAAAATTGATGATGATGATCCTTA
>JACMOW010000194.1 GCA_014377775.1 Pedobacter sp.
ATTTAGCGCCAGTTCTTCGATCTCTTTAGGTATTTTTTTTCCATCGATGTAAGGCTGCATTAAGCCAATGGCGATTAAATAATCTTGCCGATGACGATCGGAACCCAATGTAACTACCCCTTTTATAATCTCACCCGTACGTGGATCGGTATACGAAGATCCAAAAGAAAATGCACGAGCTGGACTACCCGAGCGCGTAATCCAATTTACCACGTTATAACGAATATCCATCGGATCAGCACCTTCTGGTAATTCTTTAAACTGGAATGCATTTTTAAAACCTGCCGCTTCAAAAGCTTGGTTCCACCACATCCCACCGCTTAACAAGGCCGTTTTTATGGGTTCTGGCACACCTCGCGAAAGGTAATATACAATGGGCTTTATGGCTTCGCTCATGGCAGCATTTGGGTTTTTCTTCTGTAAGCGATGCCTACTTATGGTGCGTTTCACAATCGGCTCGGCCATAGGGGCAGAAAAGTCCATATATCTAAACTGAACCGACGACGACCGTGGATCGAACTTACGCATCTCGAAGCCATCTTCTGGTAATGCTACAAAAGATTGATGCATATTTACGGTAACGGCTTGCACATCAGGCGTTGCGCCCACAAAAGTAATTAAGGCTTCAAACTCTGTATTTTTTGGAAAGTTTTTGGTATTGGCCAAGTACACTACCGAACGGGTATCATCAACCCTATACGAAGCTGTTGCTGCTGCACCACGCGCTTGGCTAGCACCCAGTCTTGGTCCTATGGCTTGGCTATCACGAATTATAAAAGGGGTTAGATCGATCAGGTAAGTATCTCCCGTAGTAGAAATGGGTGTAAAACCAAATATTACCGACTTGGCAAAATTTTGCGCTACCGCATTCACCTCATCCTTATCTTTAGAATCGGCCCTAAAATTGGTAACCGGTTGAATTAACAAAATTTTTGTTCCTTCCTTTATAAATTTAAACATAGCGGAAGAAGCTTGCCCACGTTCTGGACCGCCATTTCCTACGCCAGTAGATAAAGAATTAAAATATAAAAATTCTCGCTCCAGTTGATCAACTTCTAAATAAATTTTCCCAGTTTTATCATCGTAATAGAAATTAAAATAGCCTTCAAATTTTTTAAAGCTTTGTGTAAACTCTAATACACTCGGTACTTTAGTTTGGGCAAAAGAGAAACTGCTTAATAAAAGCAATGTGATAATTAAGACTGTAAATCGTTTCATTAGTGAGGATTAATTTCTTGATAGCTAAAGATATAAATTTATTTGAAGGGTCTAAAAAATCTTCCCACCTTTTTATGTGACTGCAAGGCCACAAAATCCGCCACTTTAATCGGCTTGGTTAAATACTCATATACTTGTTTATAAGTTCGCGCCTTAGTTCTGTCAGATTCGTTTATAGACGAGGTAACCATTACCACATTAATATTTTCTTTAAATGCGCAATCCTTTAAAATATCGAGCAATTCCCAACCATTCATAGTTGGCATATTAATATCTAACAGTAATAAAAAGTTACATGTATCTTTATGTTTCATAATATATTCAAGCGCAACTTCAGCGCTTAAAAAATAGTCAACACTAACAGTGATGCCACTGTTTTTAATCATCGTTCTGTGAATAAACAAAATAATGCTATCATCATCAATCACTAAAATTTTCGAATCCATCGGTGTTTAGATTTCTTTATGGTCAGATTTTTCTATAATTTCTCTTATCTTAGAATCAAGTTCTTCGGCAGAATGCTCAATGTGTCCAATAATCGATTCTTCACTAAGTTCAGTTTGTGCACTTTTATCCTTTAATAAGTAGATTAGCCCCATTAACCTAGCCAACGGCGCTCTGATGATATGCGATTGAATCCATGATATTTCTTGTAATTTTTTATTCTGTTGCTCTAGGGTATTAAAATAGGCGATTCGCTCGGTAATATCGTTCGCTACAATTACCTTAGCCTTTTTACCTTTAAATAAAATTATATTGCTTTTGACTTCTACATTTAAGTATGCTCCTTTTTTGTTTTGATGTACAAAAACACCCTCATAAAAGAGCGCTCCACTTTCTGTTGATGTTTGTATTGCTTCTTTTAAATGTGGTATTTCTTCGACTGGCCTAATGTCTTCGAGGGTCATGCTTAAAAACTCATCATAACTATACCCATAATGTTTTAGTGCAGTTTGGTTTACATCCAAAAACCTCATCGTTTCTGTGTCATATACCCACATCGAAAGCGGACTGAGGTGAAACAAATCGCTATAGCGTTTTTCAGATTCTTCGAGTTCTATAACGGCTTGTCTTACCTTTAATTCTGCCTTTTTCCTCTCGTCTATATCTTGGAAACTACCATAAATTCGAATGCATTTTCCATCCACCATTTCGGCTTGCCCAATGGTACGTATCCATTTCAAGTTGCCTTTAAAGGTAATAATCTGTAATTCCTCATCCCACGGAATTCCATTGGCTTTACAGTCGTTTACCTTCTGCGTGATCGTTTCTTTATCTCTACCTTCTTTAAAATAGTGTATACCCGTTTCTAGGCTAGGTATAAAACTGGCCTCCGTTTCACGAATTTCGTGGGTAATTTCCGACCAATACACATTGCCGCTAATAATATCGATTTCCCAACTCCCTACCTTGCCCATGCTATTCGATTTTAGTAAAAGATTGCGGAGATTTTTTTCATCGGTAATATCTTTTGCAACCGAAAAAATCAACCCTTCTTCTACAATCGTATTCGAAGCCCAAGCCAGCCATTTAATTCTGCCCGATTTGGTGATATACCTATTCTCATAATAAGTGGTTTCGGAATTTTTTCGATCTGTGTTAATTTGATAAATTAAATTTTCTCGATCTTCGGGATGTAAAAAATTTGTAATTGGTCGACCTAAAAATTCCTCTAAAGAGTATTCTAACAAATCACAAGCTGCTGGGTTTATTTTTTTAAAGTATCCTTCAAAATTAGAAATAGCAATAATATCGGGTGCAAAACTAAAAAGTTGATTCAGTTCTTGCTCTATTTGTTTCCGTTTAATCTCGGCACCTAGGTGCTGCCCAAAATTTTCAGATAGTACAATAGAACCACTTATTTTTTCACGTTCTCGTGTACCTAACATTAATACTCCGTTTATTTCATCGTTATTAAATAACGGTAAACCAATTCCTTTTGTAATTTGTGCCTTTTGGGCGGCTTTTTTAAAAGTATAAAGATTATTTGCGTTTACCTCCCAAATCTGACGCATCTTGCTTTCCCAAACCTCACCCGGTAATCCTTCGCCAAATTTATATTTGACCCGCTCTTTAGTTTCGACATAAAATTGCTCCATTTTTTTATCAACCGAATATTTGGTTAATAAGTTCAACTCGTGTTTATCTTCGTCTACTAGCCAAATTTCTGCAGCGCAATAATTTCCAACAGAAATAATGGTTTGTAACACCTTACTTAGCGTTTCAGTTAGGGTTTGGGTCTTGTTAAACAGTTGGCTAATATCGGTCAATAGTATTTTTTGGATTTCCTGATTTTTCCTTTCCGTTACATCTCTTTCTATCCAAATCCAATGTGTAAACCAACCCTTTTCATCAGCCACTGGAGTAATCGATAAGTTACACCAAAACTCTTCTCCATTTTTTTTGTAATTAACTAGGGTAATTTCACATGGTTCCCAATTTTTCAAATGCGCTTTTAGCCGATCTAGCTCTATCCTATCGGTTTTTGGCCCCTGAAAAATACGAGGTGTTTTTCCAATTACTTGATCTGCAGTGTAACCTGTCATTTTTGTAAAAGCATCATTTACATATAAAATAAGAGGTCCATCTCCATGAATAGGTTCTGCTTCAGTAATTAATACTGAATCTGTAGTGTTAGTAATCACCGATTCGAGAAGCTTGCGTTGTTGCTCTTCTCTTCTGCGTTTACTAATGTCTTGCACAGCCCCTACCATTCGGATGACTTTACCCTGCTCGTCTCGTATTACAAAGCCCTTATCTTGTACATAGGCATAATCGCCATTAGCATTTAAATACCTATACTCATCCATCCAATTGGTTTGGTCTGTACTTGCTATTACTCTATTAACCCCCTTCATAACTTTTTTCAAATCTTTCGGATGGATTTTTTCCAACCAAGAGCTTATATCAGTTGACAAATCAGATGACTTGTATCCAAAAAGGAATTGAAATCCTTCACCCCAATACAGTTCGTTGGTAACCAGATCCCAATCCCATATGGCATCAGATGTGGCCTTGGTTACATATTTATAGCGTTCGTTAATGAGTAAGGATTCTTTTTGAGCATTTATTTTATGGGTTACATCCCTCGAATTTGTAACAATACCCTTAATAGAAGGGTCATCTAACAAATCGGTTGCTACCGTTTCAATCCATCGCCAATCACCATTTTTATGCTTAAAACGAAATGGGCTTAAGAATACCTTTATTTCTTTCCTTACTCTGTCAAAATTAGCAAATACACCTTCAACATCATCAGGATGTATAAAATTGAAGGCACTTTTTCCGATAAATTCTTCGGGCAACATACCTAAAACAGCCATCGACGTAGGACTAACGTATTGATAGTTGCCTTCAACATCTAAAATCCCTATCATATCAGAGCCCTCTTGAACTAGGCTTTTAAAACGCTGTTCGCTTTCGTGTAACTCCTTTTCCGATTTTACACTGTCGGTACCATCTTTAGCCGTACAGTACATCATCTCTTCTTGTTTATCCCAACGGGCCGACCAAATGATTGGAATAATTGAGCCATCATTTCTGATGTACCTGTTTTCAAAATTTGTTGTTTCGAGACCCTCCATTACCAATTGTGCAATTCTGGTAGTCAATGCCCGATCGTCTTCATGAACAAACTCGATATAAGATTTACCGACCAACATTGCTGGGATATAACCCCATATTCTTTCCGCAGCAGCACTTACTGTCACAAATTCCCCATCTTTATTTATGGCACAAATTATATCAAGTGATGAGTCCATAATTTTGCCCAGCAGCTCATTAGCTATCTGCTTATCATGCTCAGCATTTACTCTTTCAGTGATATCATATACCGAACCAATAAGTTCAATGCAGTTGCCTTGGTTATCGAAAATGGGGTTGATCGAAATAATACCTGTTTTTTTACTGGAAGCATACATAAAGGCTTCCTCCCAACTTACATGCAACTTAGTGGCTATAGCTTGCTTATACTTACTCAGCATCGTACTTAATATGGGCTCAGATATAATTTCTTCTACATACTTACCCTCCACTTGAGCCTCGGTAAGACCCGAAGCTAACGTAAAAGCTTTATTGATAGAAATAAATTTAAACCGCTTATTATCTTCCACGCCAATCAGAAAAATAATTTCGACCAGGTTATCATAAATGAGTGATAATTCTTGCTCACGGATCTTCAGTTGCACTTCGAAATTGGTAGTCGCTATAATATCTGTTACCGTAACAAATACGCCTATTACATGCTGCTGCTCGTCGGTAAGGGGGCTGTATTTAAACGAAATTTTTTTAATTTCGCTCTCACAAACAAAATCAATTGTTGAATGCTCTATGTTACCCTCAAGCACACTTTGATATATCTTTTTTAAAAGGACTATACGTTTGGACTGTGCATAAGCTAAAATCGATTCGCCTTCTACCACCTCAATTCCAAAATAAGTAAAATATAATTTACAGAATTTTTCGTTAAATGATGTAATTAATAAATCCCTATTCAACACAATGAATGCTTCTTCAGTATTACTTATTATGGAAGAAAGAAGCTTTTCGGTTAGTTGATAAATGCCTACACGCTTAACTACGTGCATGATAAATTTCAACTTACCATTTTCAGCTAGGATAGGCGTATTTTGTACTTCTAAACTTTTTAACTTAAGGTTAATCGAATTTTCCTTCCTAGTTTTAAGAACGTGGTTAATCGATTTATTAATTGCTAATCCATACAGATGCAAAGTTGGATTTTCAGATTCATTTTCCATGAAAGCTGTGAAATCCTTTCCTACAACAGTTGTTGCTGTAATTCCAACAAAATCTAAATAAGCAAGATTGGCTTCAATTACAGTTACTACTTCCTCCTGTACCGATAGCAAAACAGTAGGCACAGGTGTTAACCTAAATAGTTCATGGTATGGGTTATTGGTTAGCATTGGTTTGATTATAATATAATATCATTTATAGAATTAACAATGATTTATATACGCCCTATTTTGTAAAACGATTTCAATTTAAATAAAATTTAACAACAATTTTAATGATTAAATCAAAAAAAACAACTACTAATTAATTAGTTATCAATTAAAAAAAGTAATTAATTACCAATCAAATAATTAGAATAAACATCCTAATGAGATGAAATGCAGAACAATTCATAATAAAATCGCTAGCTTGTGAATAAGGCAAGGAAAAATAATTTAAACCTTATAAATCGAAGATTTTGTATGAAAGAAAGTAATGCAATATTAGCCGATCATGTTTTTTTTTTAGAAAGTTGATAAAGAATAGTAGCGAAGGAATTTCATTGTTGGATAGGGCCTTTAATGTTACCTGCAATATTCATTCCTCACAAATAATTAACGGCTTTGGCACAAAAGCCGAGTAAAATGCCAAACTTGTGTAATTCCAATTCATAATCATCTTATGTTATTTAGAACACAAAAGGCGGCACTGCATTTCAAGAATCAGAGCCATCATATAGATTCTTAAAACTCCCCATGTTGTGTAAACAAAGCAACTACATAACTTTCATAATTGTAACGATATGTTAATAAGCTGTAATTTAACAAATTTGTTTCTTTGGATTTGATTAACTTATTCCGTTACTATAATTGTTATAAACACCTTAAAAGATCGTATTATGAAAAACCAAAGCATCACTACAACATTCAAAAGAGGTATAGTTACCTTTTTAATTATTGGAACTAGCTCAATGGTTATGTCTCTTAAAACCATCACGCCTAATGCTAACACTTATGAAATTGTAAGTTCTCAGATTTTTTTTGAGGTACTAAAAAAATTAACGACTGGAATTTAAAAGTTGATACCGCTAACTGCGAAGGTAAATTTAGGTTTAAAGTTTATCTTCCCTATCAACAAATTGTATTCATCAAATCAACAAGTAGAAGAAATGTTGAAAGCATCATTTAAAGTTAATAACTGTGGTGAAATCGCTTTTACTCAAAAAAGCCTGATGATACTCCTATTTATAAAGTATTTAAAATTTATTTAGATATTAGCAGATGAACCATTGCTAATGGCATCATTTTTTTTCCTTCCGAATAACCAAAAGGCATCCAATGATAAATTTAATTAATTTTAGTTTAATCACATCTGAGTGAAAATCATACACCTTAGTCCTATTTAAAGAGCATAAAAATATAAGAACAAGACACATTTAAATAAAAATCAATTTAAATGCTGCCTTAAGAATTAAATTTTAAGTGCTTTTATCAATCCTACAGCAGCAATTGTAACTTTTTTGGCACAGGATACTAAATACCAATTCTAATCGAGGCATCCGCTTTGCATACTGGTTGACACTGGAGGTTTTTAATCGAATAATCGATTATTTAAAATTCAACCCCTTCCTTTCTAATCATAATCAATAATGAAAAACCAGTTTACCTCACCTCAGGGCAGTAATTATTTGCGCAGGTATGCGCGCTACCCAAAAATCTTTACCCTAACGCTCTTTTGTGCGGTTCTCCTCACATCGTTCGTTACAGGATGTAAAAAAGATAATTTTAAAGATGAAGTCGTTGGACTTTGTCCTATTGTTGTTTCTACCGACCCCATGGATAAGGCGGTAGATGTAGTACTAGATAAGCTAATCTCTATCACCTTTAATACAGGTATGGATGCTTCAACTATTAACGCTCAAACCTTAATTATTAAGCAAGGCACAACGGTAATTAGCGGCACTTACGCCGCTACTGCAGATCCTAAAGTATTTACTTTTAAACCAAGCGCCGCGCTTAGTCCTTTTATAGTTTATACTGGAACCGTAACTACAGGTGCTAAAGACACCTTCCAAACGGCAATGCAAAAAAATTATGTTTGGAGCTTTACCACTATTCCTGTAGTTTCTTTAACGGCAAACCCCGTTGCAGGAGGTACAGTTTCTGGCGCTGGAGCATTTGCACAAGGATCGTCAGTAACGGTTAATGCAACTCCACTTAATGGCTATTCATTTGCCAATTGGACAGATAATGGTGTTGTCGTTTCTAGCAGTTCGAGTTATCAATTTACGATGGCTGGCAATAGAGCATTGGTAGCTAATTTTACTCTAGCACCAGTTGGTAATTTTGTAGTGATACTATCTTCTAACCCAGCAGCAGGTGGTACAAATTTTGGATCAGGCGCCTATTCGGCCAACGCCTTAGTTACAGTTACAGCAGCCGCAAATGCGGGTTATACTTTTGTAAGTTGGACTGAAAGTGGCACAATAGTGTCCACCAGTGCGAGCTATCAATTTACAATTACTGGAAACAGAACACTTGTTGCAAATTATAGATTGATACCATCATCTCAACTTTCAGTAACCTTGTCATCTAATCCGGCAGCGGGTGGTAGTACAGATGGAGAGGGCGCGTATGCTTCAGGATCGTCAGTTACCATCTTGGCCACTAGAAATGTAGGTTATACCTTCGTTAATTGGACAGATAAAACAACGGGATTAGTTGCATCCACAAGTGCAAGTTATACATTTGCATTAACTACTAATCGTTCTTTTGTAGCCAACTTTGTACTAAATACATATACCTTAACGGTAAATGCAACCAATGGAACAGTAACTAAAAACCCGAACCAAACTACCTATAATCATGGTACTTCGGTGGTGCTTACAGCTACACCAAATGCAGGTTACGTGTTTACCTCTTGGAGTGGCGATGCCTCTGGTTCATCGAACCCATTAACAGTGATAATGACATCCGATAAAAACATAACAGCTAATTTTACCGCTATTCCTCCAGTAATTCCTCCTTCAACCGGAGTTGGGCCGGGACAAGTTAATTTAGGAGGCGCAGGTAGTTTTGCTATATTAACGAAAGCTGGTATTTCTACAACAGGAGTAACTTCAATAACAGGCGATATAGGCGTTAGTCCTGCTGCCGCCACTTCAATTACTGGTTTCGGATTAATTATGGATACCAATGGTCAATCATCACAAACGCCTATTGTTAGCGGAAAGGTGTATGCGGCAGATTATGCAGTTCCTACCCCAGCTAAAATGACCACAGCTGTAAGTGATATGGAAACTGCGTTTACCACAGCTAATGGATTGGTTACCCCTGCACCTATTGTAGGCTTATACGCTGGTGATATTAGCGGACGTATACTACCTCCTGGACTTTACAAATGGTCAACAGGTGTACTTATCTCTAATGCAGGCGTTACACTAACAGGTGGACCAAATGATACTTGGGTTTTCCAGATTGCACAAGACCTAACCGTTAACAATGGCGCTAACATTACCCTTTTAGGTGGAGCGCAAGCAAAAAACATTGTATGGGTAGTGAGTGGTCAAGCAACGCTTGGCAGCAACACTAATTTTAGTGGAATTATCTTAAGTAAAACACTGATCTCTTTAAACATAGGGGCCCGCGTTAATGGAAGATTATTAGCTCAAACTGCTGTCACTTTAATTGGAAGTACGGTTACCACACCATAAATCAATCTCATCGGCCTATATTCTTCGGAATATAGGCTTTAAATAAACTCATTAAATAAACATGTTAGTTATACATAAAATCATGAAAAAAATTATCATCTGTTGCGTATTGGCATTGCTTATGCAAACCAACGTTAACGCACAGCAAACAACACAACCTACTTGGTGGTTCGGTGTATCGGGAGGAGCAAATGCTAACTTCTTTGATGGCACAACACAAAGGTTAAACAATTCGTTAATTGTTCCTGCGGCCTTTCATAAAGGTAAAGGAATACGCCCATTTGGATCAGTATTGCTCGAATATCGACCTAGTGCGGTTTGGGGAGGAAGTTTAAACCTTGGCTATGATGGTCGTGGCGGAAAGTTCGACGGCGTAATTGCACCATGCAATTGTCCGGCTACTTTAAAAACCAACAACAGTTATATTACCATCGAACCTAGTTTGCGTTTGAGCCCCGGAGCAGGTAATTTCTATCTTTTTGCTGGTCCACGTATCGGGATTAACTTACAAAAAGGTTTCAATTACACGCAACTTCAGCAGCCAAATACAGATGCCGATTTTAGCGAGATGCGTAAAACTGTACTCTCAGGTCAAGTAGGTATAGGCTATGATATTGTTGCCTCAGCACCAAGCAATACATCCAAATTTATCATTTCACCATTTGTTTCTTACCACCCTTATTTCGGTCAGGATGTACGAAACATAGAAAGTTGGTCGCTTCAAACCGTAAGAGCTGGGATTGCCTTTAAATTTGGAACTGGAAAAGCTATTGCAGCGGTAAAAGAACCAGTTAGTGTTCCTGTTAAAGCTTTAGATGTAAGTTTTACAGTACTTGCACCTAAACCAATCTTATACAAACAAATGGTTAGCGAAACGCTTCCGCTATTAAGTTATGTGTTTTTTGATGAGGGCTCAACAGCTATCCCAACACGTTATAACTTGCTTTCAAAAAATCAGGCATCAGCATTTAAAGAAGTACAATTGCAAAATGCGAGTATGGAGAACAATAACCTACGTTCTAGCAGACAAATGGAAACCTATTATCATGTATTAAATATCATTGGTGATAGAATGAGGTCGAACTCTAATATTATGATTACCCTAAGTGGAGCATCATTAAATGGGCCAACCGAAGGAAAAGCATTTGCCTCTGTAATTAAAGATTATTTGACAAATACATTTGACATTGCTGAATCGAGAATAGCCACTAATGGCCGTACAAAACCGATTATTCCTTCAGAACAACCTGGTGGAAAAAAAGAGTTAACCTTACTTAGAGCGGGCGATCGTAGAGTAGATATTCAAAGCACTTCTGAAGCGCTAATGATGGAAGTTGGTGGCGGAATGATGAAACCAATACAAATTAATGCTGTTAATTATAACGAAAATGATCGTAAAGTTGTTTTCAATGTTGTTAACGCAACAGAAGCACTGAGTTCTTATACCATTGATTTAACCGATCAAGCTGGAGTAGTTCAACACTATGGCCCTTTTACAAAAAACCAGGAAAGTATAATGGGCGACCAAATTCTTGGAACTAGCGTGAGTAACGATTATAAAGTAGTAATGTTGGGTACAAGCAAACTAGGTACCACTATTAGAAAGGAAAGCACATTGCGTTTAGAATCTCAACAAGAACAATTAGAGAATAGCCAACGTTACAGCATTTTATTTAATTTTAACAAAGAGAATACAAATGCTACTTACAACAGGTTTCTTACAGACGTAGTTGCACCTTTAATAGCAGACGGTTCTACAGTAATGATCCATGGCCATACCGATGTTATCGGTGAAGAGCAATATAACTTAGAATTATCGAATAAAAGAGCACAAGATGGTCTTCAAATTTTAAAATCAGCCTTATCAAAAGTTGGCAAAAATAATGTGAAATTTGAAACATCAGGCTTTGGTGAAGCATTAGATCATGCACCATTCGAAAACAATTTACCAGAAGAACGTTTCTATAATAGAACGGTAATTATTGATATTATGCCTCAAAAAAAATAGGTAATTATTAATTTTACATCCTCTAAACCCTGTTTCTTTAATTGGAAGCAGGGTTCTTTGTGTTAACATGGGCTATTCCTAATATAATGATAAAGCTAATTTTACTTCAATCGATCAAAATGTGGTTGTAAATGCCGTTCTTTAAAATTTCTATTAAGTCTAAATGGTTTACCAACCCACGTGTTGGTTTTTTCTCTAAAGTAACCACATAATCAAAAGTAGGAAGTAGCATAATTTGAAATCGCTTCAAAGTATCGTTGCCAGACATTTGATATAATTTACCATGAAAGGCGATCTCATTTTTAATTCGGAATGAGTTATCTAGATTAACTTCCTTTTTAGCAATATTTTCCAATTCTTGAATATCCTTTTCCGTTTTCCTGATGTATAACAGTTCGGCTATTCCCATCTCTAACACCAATCTGAGTTCGAAGATATCTTGTAACGTGTTTTTATCTATAATTAAAGGATCCAATACGCGTTTAATGTGCCTAGTATATCTGGTCTGGCAAGTACCATTCCTCGTTTTTTCTTTGTTTCAATCATTCCAAGCATCCGCAGCCGACTAAGTGCTTCTCTTAAAACGTTTCTACTCACACCTAAGGCTTCCGCCAATTCCAATTCCTTTGGTAACGTATCTCCGGGCCTAAAAGATTTTTTCTTTAGATACACTCTTAGCCTAACTTCAACAACATCTGCCATAGTATTGGAAATGATTGGAGGGAGGTCTTTACTTAAATCATTAATATCCATAAATCTAATATCCATCGAAAATGAAATATTTTTTCATTAATATGTAGTACATGTAAAATATATTTTACTAAAATGAAAATAAATAGGTGTATTTCCAATTGCAGAATCAATAAGACCCATCTCCAGAAATAATCATTGAAGCCAATCGCTCATCAAGTTTATAAATATCTTTTCTAAAGTTCAACCTATTATCACGGTCTATAAAAGCAGTAAAATAGGCAATAAATACCGGAACCTTTTCACTAAGCAACACATACTTCTCTTTACCGTTATGCATTGCTTTATTGATCGCTGTTTCACTCCACTTATTGTTATCTTTAAGCAAAAAAGCCGCCAATTTTGCAGGCTCAGCTATGCGTATACAACCGTGACTAAATGCCCTATCCGTTTCATTAAACAATGATTTGCTTGGAGTATCATGCAGATAAATATTATAGCTGTTGGGGAAAAGAAATTTAACGAGCCCTAATGAATTCGACGGACCTGGTCGCTGTCTCACTATTGGAAGTCCGTTTCTTTCGCCCACAATTTCCATCTCGTGCTTGTTTAGATAATTTGCGTGTTTTTTCATTCCTGGGATAATTTCCTTGGCAACAATCGTCTCAGGGATGTTCCAATACGGACTAAAAACCACCTGATTAATCTCTCCGTAAAAGAGTGTAGTAGGGTGTACCGTTTGACCCACTACGGCATTACAACTCCACAAAATGTTTTCGCCATGGTAAACATGTAATTTAAACTCTGGTATATTAACCGCTAAGTAATCTCCTTTTGAGGTTGCGGGAAGCCATCTATTCCTTTCCATATTTACTAAAATTTGTTTGATTCTGGTTTTAATGGGTACATTCAATTCAAAGATGGTTTCCTTATTAATTAGTCCATTTGTATCCAATCCATGCCTTTGCTGGAATCGAATCAGTGCCAGATTTAGCTGTTCATCTAATAAGGTATCCTGTAATTCTCCTTCATAATCTTCGAGGTAGAACAGTCTTTTTTTAACCTGACTAATAATAAGGGCCTTATTGGCATTTTTGTTGATCGGAAACCAATCTGATTGAGCATCAATCTTGCGGTATTTTCTGAGATAGGTTTTTAGCAGCTCGTATTGCCTATAAACAGGTTCCTTTTCTGATAGATTTTTGGCAGGCAATTTCAACAAACTATCCAGATACAAATCGTACGGGATTTTTTTTCTTGGCAAAAACCAACTGTTAGTTTTGCTAACCACGGGGTTCATACCCTCCCAAGCTAGGTTAAAGAACACAAAATATTCGGAGGTAAGCAACAGTTCAAGTTTAATATTCGGTTTCGTTTTTTTTGAACCTATACCCGATACATAGCTCAGTGAATCGAGCGTATTGGTATAAGAAAGCCTTTTAAATATGCCTTCATCTTCGAGATTCTTTAACCTATTGATCAAATTCCCAGCTTGTTCAATCAATTTACTATTCTCAAACCAGACATAAGAAAAATTTCTTTTACGATAAAAACTCCTTAAGTCATTTTCGTATCTTTTCAATTTTGGATATTCCAATAAAAAAGTATCGATCTGTGTACTATCAAAACTGATACGCAATTGTGAGCTAAAATTCCCTGCAATAGTTTCATTTTGAGCCTTCTTTAAAGAGTCCATTTTTTTTACTTCCTTTTCCATTTGCCCGCAACCTGTAAATGAAAAAGTAAGATTAAACAGCAAAAGGCAAAATAGTTTCAGGTATTTGTCGTTCATCATTGAAAAAAATTAAAATAAAGGTGCAAAAGTATCCAGTCTATTTCTGGCCATCATTAGTTCCTGTTGTAAGGTTGCAATCTGTTTCAACAAATTGGCAACCGCATCAACTCCCTCTAAGTTGATGCCCAATTCGTAGTGCAGACGAGCCATTTTTTCTACCTCTATTATTTCATCGATAGAGAGGTAATGTTCATCTTCCAGTTCCAATATATTTATCAATCCAAACTGATGAAGAGAAGAGATAAACGATAACTCAACATTGTGGTGCATACAGAATTGTGCAATCAGTACCAAATTCTCATTTTTCATTTTTGATGTTGCTTAACTCGGTGAATAGTTCTATTTCTTTAGGCGAAAGATTAGTGGGCAGCTTAATCTGATAGGTAATAAAAAGATCGCCAAACTCATTTTCCTTTTTATAAGCAGGGAAGCCCTTTCCCTTTAGCTTAACATTTGTGCCAGCCTGAGTTTCGGGAGGCACTTTTAGCTTTACCTTCCCATCAAAAGTATTAACTAGTACTTCTCCACCTAAAAGGGCGATGTACAAGTCGAGCTCTACATCGGCATATAAATTTTTTCCATCTCTTTTAAATTTGGTATCGTTGGTAATAGAAAAAGTAATATAGAGATCCCCTTTAGGCCCTCCATTAGCACCTGGCAAACCGTGATCTTTAATTTTGATGACTTGTCCATTTTCTATTCCGGCTGGAAAAGTTAAGCGAATGTTTTTCCCGTTAATGGTTATGGTTTGTTGCTTACTTTGATACACGTCACTCAGCTTAAGATTGAGTGATGCATTAAGGTCCTGTCCTCTAAAATTTGCCTGCCTACCTTGATTACCAGCACCACCAAACATGGATCCAAAAATATCCGAAAAGTCTTCACCTGCAAACTGCTGACCAGTATTTCTTGGTGGTCGATTTTGTTGTTGACTTGCCTTTTCAAATTCCTCAGCATGTTTCCAATCCTTGCCATGCGCATCGTATTTCTTCCTTTTATCGGGATCACTTAACACCTCATTGGCCTCATTAATCTCCTTAAATTTTTTCTCCGCCTCCTTATTATTAGGATTAAGATCGGGATGATGTTTTCTAGCTAACTTGCGGTATGCCGTTTTAATCTCTGCAACACTTGCCGATTTGTTTATTTCCAGTAATTTATAATAATCTATATAATCCATTTGATAAATTGTAGCCTGTTTGTTAAATTATTTATTACTTTTTAGCTGATGCATTAGATTAGCATAATAGCGTTTTACGTTAAGTCTAAAAATATCGTAAAATAAAGCAAAACCTAAAAATGAGATGGGAACCAGAAAAGACATAAAATCTATTCGTCCGAATAAATAAGCACCAACTAGCGCACCAAGCATAAAGCAAAAAATAATGGCTAGTCGTAATCTAATTCTCGAAAAAAGTGCATGCTGTACGCCATATCCCTCCATTTTTAATTGAGCAAGGTCTATACCAAGATCAGTAAAGGTACCTGTAAGATGAGTTGTCCTAACCACCGAACCCGATATCACAGAAACCAGTGCATTCTGAAGACCCATCGCAAAAAGAAGGCTTCCAGCAAAAATTTTGTTTGGATATAAAAAATGTCCATCAAACCCCTTCATTGCACAAGCCAATAAGATGATCATTTCTATAAGAATTGGGATAACATAAGAAAACCTTTGGTGGTGACCTACCCTATTGATGATTAAGCTAGAACTGAATGCCCCGACGAGAAAAAGTAACATCCAGAGCGCAACAACTCCTGCGTCGCTCCAATTTTGTAAGGCAATTCTTTCTGCAAACAAAGCCGCATGGCCAGTTACATTAGTGGTTAATGCCGAAAAACCTAAAAAACCTGCTGCATTTACAAAACCAGCAGTAAAACTTAACAAAATTGCCAACCTTAAGTTATGGGTTGCAGTACGTTTTTCTCCAAAATGCCTTAACATTAAATTCTAATTTATACTTTATCTCATTAAAATAGTTTAGCGGGAAAATTTCTTTTTATAAACTTCATCCCTTCCATCCATATTACCGATAAAAAACCAATTACAATACAATATAGCAACTGTTTGGTATTTAAACTATGTAACTGAAAAAATCTTGCTATAGGATTCACATAGAGCAGCAATATTGTTAAAAAGACGGTAGCACCAATGATCATCCCTACTAGCTTATTTTTATACTTCAAGGTTTCAAAAATATAAAAATAAAAAGAACGATTAACCAACGTAAGAAATATATTAGCAACAATAAGCATAGTGAAAACCATTGTTCTAACTGTAATTTCATTATAGTTAAGCTCAATAGCATAGCGGTAGATTAATAGGGCGCCTAGTGCAATGGCCAAGCCTTGAGCAATACTGATGAAGAGCTCATTGAGGTTAAAGAAAGTAGCTGATAACTTTCTTGGTTTTTGTAACATTGTATTTTCTTCCATTGGTTCATTTTCATAGATGATAGAGCAGGTTGGCCCCATAATCAGCTCAAGAAAGATAATGTGTACTGGAGAAAAAATATTTGGATATTGCCATCCCAGGGCTAATGGAACGCATACGGTTAGTATAATTGGAATATGGATGGATATAATATACTGAATGGCCTTTTTCAAGTTTTTATAAATTTTTCTTCCCATGGCAACTGCATCAACCATTTTCGAAAGATCATCATCTAAAAGAATCAGTGAAGCTGCCTGTTTAGCTAGTTCTGTTCCTTTTTTACCCATTGCAATACCAATGTGAGCAGCTTTTAAAGCTGGGCCATCATTTACGCCATCCCCTGTCATGGCTACAATTTCTCCGTTGGCTTTTAGTGCATTGATGATCTTTAGTTTTGCTTCTGGAAACATCCGCGTAAAAATCTGAGTTTGCTTAACGGCAGCTTGCAGTGCCGAAGCATTTAAATTCATTAACTCATCACCACTAATGCATTTTTCATACCCTTTAAAGTCTATTTTTTTTGCAATGGCGCTTGTCGTTTCGGCATTGTCGCCTGTAATGATCTTTACATTAATTCCGGCATTATAAAAATTTTGCAACACCGCTTGAATATTCTGTTTTGGTGGATCATTAAAGGCAATGAGCCCTAGCAGCTTCATCTTAAAGTTTTGCTGTTTTTTTGGAAAGTGATCTCCTTCAAATAGCGATACTCCTACACCAAGCACACGATAACCATCTTTTGCCAGGGCTTTTACTGCATGTTCAACTTTTTGTTTATCAGTAAAATTTAAAGCACTAACCGCCATCATGGCTTCGGGCGCACCTTTAGCAGCCACAATCCTTTTCCCCTGTGCATTCTCAAAAATATGTGTCATCATTGGCGGCTTGCCATCCAGCGGATATTCATGTCTCATAAAGAACGTTGCTCTTTCGTCAACTTTTATAAACTTACTATATGCCTCATGTATAGCTTTTTCCATTGGATCAAAAGCAATAGGTTCACTCGCCCACATCGCATTTTCAACTAAGTTCCTCATTTGTGGGCTCAGCTCATCACCAATGGACGAAATTTGATCAGATTCAAAAAGATAGGCTTTGGCCAAGCTCATTTTATTTTCGGTTAAGGTGCCCGTTTTATCAGTGCAGATCACGGTAGCACTCCCCAATGTTTCTACGGTTTTCATTTGTTTAACCACAATCCCGATCTTCATCATCCGCCAGGCACCCAAAGCCATAAAAGTGGTAAAGGCTACTGGAATTTCTTCTGGAATAATACTCATCGCCAGTGTAAGTGATTTCAGCAAACTATCAAAAACATTAAGGGTATTGAGGTAATTGATAAGCCAAACGGCCAAGAAAACGACACCTCCAATAATTACCATTTTCTTTACGAAATTATTGATCTGTTGTTCTAAAGGAGTTTTTTCTTCCTTTATCAACATAAGGCTGTTACCAATTTTACCTAATTTCGTGTCATGGCCTATAGCCGTAACTACTGCAATGGCAAGTCCTGTTGCTACATTTGTACCACTAAAAATTTTGTTGTCTTTACTATTAAAATCTTTAAATACAGATAGAGATTCGCCAGTAAGAATAGACTCGTTTACTGAAAAATCGTTCGAGTTTATGATCATTGCATCAGCAGGAACGGTTGTTCCCTCCTCTACCATCACATAGTCTCCTACCACAAGATCCGCAGTATTTATATCCTCCATTTTACCGTTTCGGATTACTTTGGAGTTTGGCTGCGAAAAAGATTTTAGCTTTTCTAAAGCATTTCTACTTCTCGAATCTTGATAAAGCGAAATAGTAGAAATTAGAACAACGGCAAAAGCCAAGAAAATGCCATTAGCGAAATCTCCACTAATCAGATAAATAGCGATGGCAACTAGCAATAAGATTACCATTGGCTCTTTAAATAAGCTTAGGAATATCCTGAAAAAGGCATGTTCCTTTTTGTATGACAAAAGATTAAGGCCGTATTCTTTCCTCGCCAACAGCACTTGATAGCTTGTTAAACCTGGCGTTTTTTTAATATCAAAAGCCATTTATTTGAATTACTAGCTTACCATATAATCAATAACCAGCTCGTTATGCACGGTCCAAACCCCAGGTGCATTCCATGCCATACGCTCTGCTTCATCCTTTTGGAAAATGGAATGAACCGTTCCACTTAAAATTACCGTATTTTCAAAAACGCTTACCTTAATATTATTTTCATCAATGGCCCAATTTCTGATTAACGCATCTTGTATCCCCAGTTTTTCTACTTCATCTGCGGTTGCAGATTTGATTATAATATGATTGGCGATTGCTTTGATGCCACCGATGTGTTCTATACATTTTATAGCTGCCTGCTTTTGGGCGTTCCATTTTACAGTTCCCTCTAGCATAACCCAACCATTTTCTACTTGTACCTGGATTTTGTCTTCCGGAACTTCCAGGTTAAACTTTAGCGCACCAAGCACCTCACTGGCAATTAAAGAGTCTGATTTTTGTTTATCACTCGCAAACTTTACTTCAATTTTTTCGATTACGGCTTTCACTCCTTTCACGGTTTTAGTGGCGTGATCTGCACCTCTTTTCTTTGCATAAGTATCTACCGTTCCTGTAAGGGTAACTATACCATCGCGAGAAGTTACCGCTATTTCGGCACCAACCAATAGTGGTTCCCATTTTAGGGCTTTTTCTACATCATTCTGTAGTTTTTCATCATTGCTCATTACTTTCTATTTAGGTGTGTCTATCTTAATTATTTTTTGATAGGGCTTATTGCCTGGATCCCCTTTTAATAAATTGCTATCTCTTTTAAACGCTTCGGCAGTAATGTCTCCAGCTGCAAATCGCTTCTTTAGAATGTCTAATGGAGAATTTTTCTCTTTCCGTTGTCCGGGAATATCAAAAGGAAGAATAAATATCCAAACAAGGATTATCACAAAAACGATCCACCATATAAAGTCCATTCCTAAAAAACTACCAGCGTAAAACATAATTTATTTTATTTAATTCAGTAAAAATCGACATTAAAAGGATACTGGTTCTTGATTGCGATCACCTATTAAATTGATTCACATCATCGAATAGACTTATAAAGCTGAACAATTACAATCGGTAAAAGACTTGCCAATATAGCCACTAACCAAATATTTGCAGGCACAATAACTAGTCCGAGCGCTGCTCTGCTTTGTGAGAAAACATATACACCGATTATAAGGACCGCGCAGAGCAGCAAAGCCAGCCAAACAAACTTATTTTTGGTTACTTCGTTTATCCATATTCCAGAATGTACCGACGACATATTGAAAACATGGAATAGCTGCGAAAATGCAAGAGTAATAAAGGCGATGTTGTTGATAAGATGCGGATTGGTGGTTATAAAATATTTACAGTAGAATACAGCTACTAATACCGATAAAGTCATTAGGCAGGCGTAGATAAAGATCATCACCCAGTTTTTATTAGAGATAATTTCTAATTTGGGATCTCGTGGTGGTTTTAGCATCACCGATTGGTCTCCTTTTCCCAGACCTAGCGCCAAAGCAGGGAAAACGTCGGTTATCATATTTAGAAATAAGATTTGCAAAGGAAGCAGCATGGAGCCAGAAGCTACAAAACCAAGAATGGTTACGATAAATATTTCGCTCAGATTACAAGAAACCAGATAAATTACAAACCGTTGAATGTTCTGGAAAATTTCCCTACCATGGGCAACGGCTCCCGCAATTGAAGTAAAAGAATCGTCTTTAAGTACGATGCTTGCCGTTTCTTTTGCCACCTGCGTACCACGCAGCCCCATCGCTATGCCAATATCTGCCTTTTTTAAAGCTGGAGCATCATTTACGCCATCTCCGGTCATCGCTACAACAAAACCCGCCTTCTGATAAACATTAACAATCTCCAATTTCTGTTTAGGCGTAGTTCGAGCAAACACCGCTGTAGAGAGAATTTTTTCCCTCCATTTTTTACTGATCGATTCCATTTTCGGCAGCTCTTTCCCTGCAATCACCTGATCATCATTATCTACCAGCATTCCAATACGCTGAGCAACATTCAGTGCCGTCATCGGATGGTCTCCAGTAATCATTACAATTTTTATTCCTGCTTTTCTGCAGGCAATAATTGCTGGTTTGATATCCAACCTAGGTGGATCCAGAAAACCTATCATCCCAACATAGATTAACTGTTGTAAAAAATTTTCCTTTTCAGTTTTTTTTTCTTCACGGTAGGCAAATGCCAATACCCGAAGCCCATCTGCAGCCATCTTTTCCGATTCTGCTAAAATGGCTTTTTTTTGGGTTGGAGTAATTTTTTCAATTTTATCACCTATCTGAATAGTGCTACACTTTAAAAGCAGGTCTTCAACCGATCCCTTTGCCGAAATAAAATAATTTTTGTCCCTTTGATGAAGAGTTCCCATTATTTTTGTTTCTGAACTGAAGGGAACTTCAGATAAACGCTTGTATTTATTATTAATTGTTGTTGGCTTTAATGCCATCGCATTTGCCAAACCAATGAGGGCAATCTCTATCGGATCTCCAACCGCCTTTTTCTTTTCTTCCACTTGTTCCATTGGCGCGTTGTTGCACAATACACCAATTAAAGTCATTTTTTCGAAATTCTCCTTATTTTTTAATACTGCTTCATTTTTATAGGTTATGATCCCTTTTCTGATGGAAACAGCGACTTCCTCATCTGGGAAAGAGAGCTGTGCGATGTGTATTTTATTTTCTGTAAGTGTTCCCGTTTTATCGGTAAGTATTACATTTACTCCGCCAAGGGTTTCTACGGCGGAGAGTTTTTTTACAATGGCATTTTTGTTGGCCATTAGTAACATGCCATATGCAAGGGCAACAGTGGCCACAATAGGTAAGCCCTCTGGAAATGCGGCTACCGCTAAGGCGATAGAAGTTTCCAAAATCAATAACCACGACCTTCCTTCTATAACGCCCGAAAGGGAAAATATAGCAGTCATACCTAAGGTAATCCAAATCAGTTTTCGAGTAAGCGCACTTATCTTTTTGTCTAAAGGCGTTGCGGTACTGGTAGCACTATCAACCATAATTGTGATTTTTCCCAGCTCCGTATTTTCCCCAATACCCGTAACTACAAATTTACCATTACCGTTCATAATGGCTGTTCCCTTAAACACCATGTTTATGCGATCTGCAAGATCAACATCTGAAGTTAGTGTATCTATATTTTTAAGCACGGGAAAAGATTCGCCCGTGAGGGAAGACTCATCGCAAGCTAGCTGATTGCACTCCACAATCCTTCCATCTGCCGACACCAAATCACCAGCTTCGAGCAGCATCAAATCTCCAGGCACTACTTGATCCGAAGGCACATCAACAACCTTACCCCCGTGAATAACTTTGGAAAAGGAAATATCCATTTTTCTAAGCGCCATCATAGAACTTCTGGCCTGTAATTCCATAAAAAATCCAATTAGGGCATTTACCAAGATCACAATCAAAATAGCAACAGACTCGATTGTATTCTGAAAATAAAAAGAAACGCCTGCTGCAACAAAAAGCAGGTACACGATTGGGCTTTTGAACTGTCCAACCAGCATTTTCAAAATACTTTTCTTTTTTTGCGATTGATGGCTATTCAGCCCAAATTGGATGGAACGGCTGGCTGATTCTGCCTTTGAAATTCCTTGGGATAAGTCCGTTTGCAACGTTTTAAAAATTTCTTCAACTGTTAATGTATGTGGAGCGGGTATGGGATATTTAATTTTCATATAAATTACTGCTTGCCCAAATGAAGTTAAAGGCAATTTTTTTCTAATTTAAGTAGATCAGAAAGTTTAAAGAATGATACACCCACAACTGATTAGTGATGAAGATCACTAATATCTTTATTATCCAAACAAAAGGGCGTAATTAATTGTCTTTATACTGAGGGTAGAGAATAATTAGCTATCTTGATACCGAGTTCAAATTCTTTAAGAAATGATAGCTAGCCTAGTTGGTGTTGAAGAACAGGTGCATGAACGAACTACTTCCTTACAGGAAACCGTTCAAATTTTACAGAGAACAAAAGAAGAGCTAAGCCTATCCCTCCAAAAAGAAAAGGAACTGGGTAAGCTTAAGAGTCGTTTTGTATCCATCGCTTCGCACGAATTTCGTACACCATTAAGCACAATTCAGCTTTCGGCCGCTTTGATTGAACGGTACGCCATTCCTAGTGAAAATGAAAACATCGGCAAACATGTGTTAAAAATTAAAGATGCTGTGCTAAATATTACGGCCATTTTGAATGATTTTCTTTCGCTAGAAAAACTCAATGCAGGAAAGGTACTGGTAGAGCCCAGCCTCTTTAACCTCATGGAAATGGCCGAAGAAATTGCAGAAGAGATGCAAGTTACGCTTAAAGGTGGGCAGAAAATTATCTTTAAACATTGCGGCGAAAACAAAATGATCAGGTTAGACCAGAACCTACTAAAAAACTGTATCATTATCTTGATAGACAATGCCATCAAATACTCAGGCGAAAAAACATTAATACAGTTCTACACTAAAACTACTGAAAAAGGCTGCACAGTTAGAATTTGTGACAATGGTATTGGCATACCCGATATAGACCATAAGCACCTATTTGAGGCGTTTTTTAGAGCCCACAATACTGGAAAGATTTCGGGAAATGGCCTTGGTTTAAGTATTCTTTCGAGATATACAGGGCTGATGAAGGGGACGATAAATTTTAAGAGCAGAATTAATAAGGGTACACTATTCACACTTACATTCCCACAAGCATGTGTAAAACAGTCCTAATTATAGAAGACCATGACGAAATAAGGAGTAACTTAATTGAGATCCTTGAAATGGCTTTATATACTGTTATTGAGGCAGATAATGGCAAAACTGGCGTAGAAATGGCCATAAAGTATCTGCCAGACATCATCTTGTGTGACATCATGATGCCAGAACTCGATGGGTATGGCGTGCTTTACATACTCAATAAACATGTAGAAACAGCGGGTATACCTTTTATATTTTTAACTGCTAAAGCCGAACACACCGACCTGCGCAAGGGTATGGAACTTGGGGCCGACGACTATTTGGTTAAACCTTTTGATGATATGGAGCTTTTAAATGCGATAGACATTAGGCTTAAAAAAAAGGCAGCACAGGACAGCCATCGAGAAGTTAAAAAAGAAGAATTTAAGGCGCCTGTAACCGAAGCTGATGGCTTAATCGCATTTAAAAAGATTATAGACTGCCGTAAAACACGTGATTTTAAAAAGAACCAAGTGATTTACTATGAGGGCGATCATGGAAAAGGTCTTTATCTGATTATTTCGGGTAAGATAAAAACAATCAGACTATCTGAGGATGGTAGAGAACTGATGACTGGCTTGCATATAGCAGGCGATTACATTGGCATTAATGCCATTTTTAACAATAGCGCTTATACCGATACTGCCACTACGATTGAGGATAGCCAACTCTGTCTGATACCAAAAGAAGAAATGGACTCAATGCTCAGTCTCCATCCCGAAGTGGCTCGAAAATTTATTCAGCTCTTGTCGCATGATAATCAGGAAAAAGAAGAACAACTCTTGCAGCTAGCCTATCATTCGGTTAGAAAGAAAATGGCTGGCACTTTAATCAAACTGCATCATCAACTTATTGATAATCAGGTTGGCTTTCATGTAAGTAGAGAAGATTTGGCCGCGATGGCTTGCATGGCCACAGAAACGGTAAGCAGAACCTTAACTGATTTTAAGGACGAAAAACTGATAGATCGTTTGGGCACCAACATTAGGGTGCTGGATTTTGATGGCCTTTCAAAAATGAAAAATTAACACCAACTCATGAATTTTACGTGGTTTTTATCTGTTTATAACGTTTATCGTTTCATTGCCAGGTTTTTTAGAGAAGCCTTTTTACCGCCTTATGAGTTCAAAGAGCTGATGAGGCAATGCTATGAGATCGGGTACCGATCTGCACTATTAATCTCCACTACAGGTTTTATTACTGGGCTAGTGTTTACTAAACAATCCAGGCCGTCATTGTCTGAATTCGGGGCCACCTCATGGCTACCATCACTTGTTGGAATTGCGCTAATAAGAACTTTGGCTCCATTGTTAACGGGGCTAATTGCTGCCGGAAAAGTGGGCTCGAGTATTGGGGCAGAACTCGGCTCGATGAATGTGACTGAGCAGATTGATGCGATGGAAGTTTCGGCTACAAATCCATTTAAATATTTAGTGGTAACTAGGGTGCTAGCTGCAACCATTACCATGCCTATACTTACCTTTTATACCGCAATGATCGGTATGCTCGGTTCACTATTAAATGTAGCTACAAACGAAGGCACCAGTGCCAGTGCATTTTTTCAGAGTTCTTTGGAGAGCATCACCTTTTTAGACGTTACGGCTTCAACGGTAAAAGCCATCCTATTTGGATTTACCATAGGAATTGTTGGTTGCTATCAGGGCTATAACTCTTCAAAGGGTACCGAAGGAGTAGGGAAAGCGGCCAATGCCTCGGTAGTGATTGCTATGTTCCTCATTTTTGTAGAAGAGGTAATTTGCGTTCAGTTTTTTAGTTTTTTCTTAACCTAAGCCATCAATGGAACAAAAAAAAATAACCGATTTAAGCCAAGAAAAAGTAATAGAGATTAAAGAATTGGATAAATCTTTTGGCGAATTAAAAGTGCTTTCGTCGGCAGACCTTAATTTAATTAAAGGAGAAAATTTAGTTGTACTTGGTAAATCGGGTACAGGCAAATCAGTACTCATCAAAATCATTATAGGACTTTTAAAACCTGATAAGGGCATGGTAAACGTATTGGGCAACACAGTTGATCAGATTACCTATAAGGAGCTTTTAGCACTAAGGCTTCGTGTGGGCTTTTCTTTTCAGAGCAGCGCACTGTATGATAGTATGACGGTTAAGCAAAACCTTGAATTCCCGTTGGTACGCAATCAGCGATCGCTAACCAAAGCCGAAACGGCCAAGCGTGTAGACGAAATGTTAGATGCAGTAGGGTTACTAAAAACACTCCATCAAATGCCCTCTGAGCTTTCTGGAGGCCAACGCAAGCGTATAGGCATTGCCAGAACACTTATTCTTCAGCCAGAAATTATGTTGTACGACGAGCCATCAGCAGGGCTAGACCCAATAACTTGCATGGAAATCAACAAACTCATTAATGATGTTCAAGAACGTTTCCACACCAGTGCGATTATTATTACACACGATTTGACCTGCGCAAAAGAGGTAGGAAATAGGTTTGCCATGCTTACAGATGGGCGTTTCGAAAAACAGGGAACTTTCGAAGAAGTTTTTAACTCGGGCAACAAACAAGCACAACCATTTTATGATTATAATTTTATTCAATAGCAAATGCCATTAACAGACAACCGCCGCAAAATAACTGTGGGCTTATTCATCACATTAGGTCTACTGATTTTTATCCTAGCCATTTTTACGCTGGGATCACAGAAAAAAACATTCGTAAAAAGTTTTACGTTAAATGTAATCTTTCACAACATACAGGGTCTTAAGAAAGGCAATAATGTGTGGTTTTCAGGCGTAAAAATCGGAACCATTAAAAAAATCGAATTCTTCGGGAGCTCGCAAGTTAGAATCTTTTTAAGCATAGAAGAAGACGTGCAAAAGTATATCCATAAAGACGCTGGAGCTAGCATTAGTGCCGATGGACTAATTGGCAACAAGATTGTGGTAATTACTGGTGGAAGTTTAAAATTCCCCTTTGTAGAAGATGGCGATCAACTAAAAGTTGATGCTTCCTTATCTACAGACGATGTGATGAAGACCTTGCAAGTGAACAACAAGAATTTGTTAGAGATTACCACAGATTTCAAACTGCTGGCTAAAAACCTAGTAAACGGCAAGGGTGCAGCTGGGGCACTATTATCAGACGAGCAGATCGCATCAGACTTCAAAGCCATGGTTGCCAATTTGAACAAAACTGCGCAGGCCAGCAACAAAACTGCGCAAGAGTTAAGCAAATTCTCTACCACATTGAATACAAAAAACGGACTAATGGGCAAAATAATGACGGATACTGTTGTATTTGGTAAGTTTCAGCAATCTGCAGCTTCCTTACAACGTTCCGCCCAATCTGCAGAAACGATGGCTGCAAATCTGAATGCAGCTTCGGCTAAACTAAAATCTAGTGATAACGCAGCAGGACTATTCCTAAACGACCCAAAAACTGCTATGCAAATTAAGGCCATCATGACCAATTTGGAGCTTGGTAGTAAAAAGTTAGATGAGAATTTGGAAGCTTTGCAAAGTAATTTTCTTTTGAGAGGATTCTTCAAAAAAAGAGCAAGGGAGGAAGCGAAAAAAGTGGAGCAACCATAACTATAAAAAAAAAGCTGATCTGAATTGTTACCTAATCTCGTTAGCTAAACTCGCTAAATCCAAACGGTGTGTAAACATTTCTATTGTTCCATCTGCCTTGTAAGTCCACTGCTCTTTTGGTTTATCCCAATATAGTTCTACCCCATTATCATCAGGATCATTTAAATAAATGGCTTCCGAAACACCATGATCACTTGCGCCTGTTAGTGGATAATGTGCCTTTAGCAACCTATCATAAATAATAGCTAAATCTTTTCTTGTTGGATATAAAATAGCGGTGTGATATAGCCCAACTCCATGCGGAGATGCCGGAGGTGCGTCTTTACTTTGCCATGTATTTAAGCCGATGTGATGATGATAACCGCCCGCCGAAATAAATGCAGCTTGATCACCATACATTGTCGTGATTTCAAAGCCTAACAAATCGTGATAAAATTTAAGCGAACGTTGTAAGTTAGCTACTTTTAAATGCACATGGCCAATTTTTGTTTGTGCAGGAATGATATAACCCTCTTTCATTTTATTCTTGAATATTATTTGTCTTTTGTAGTATCAAGGGTATATTATCTGATCTCAATATGTTTGATTTCACCACCTGTTGTACCGGTTTGTTTGGCGTAATATAGAGTAACAATACAAATTAGAATTGTTATGTAAGAGATAATAGTAGACAACGATTTTTTATAAAAGTTAGCCCATAGGCCTAATAGTGAAATTCCGCCCAATACATAACAAAGAATTGCAAATTTTTCAGCTATTTCTTCGTGCGTTTTAATTAGATTTTCATCAACTCCTGCTAATTTTTCAATAACTTCTTCAGCACCTTCACCTGTTGCAAACGTTGGTATTGCCGTTAATGCGGCCAACATAAAAACAAAATAAGCTGTACGTTTTAGTAGTTCGGATTTAATTATTAGTCCACCAACCATTATTAATAATCCAATTACAGGAATAATAATTGGAAGATGATTTAAAATTAAATGTAAGTGTGCATCATTCATAATATTTATTTTTAAATTAATTAATAATTAATCATAACATAATTACCAGGCAAATATTGTCTTTTTAAATGTAATAAGCATTACATGATTAAATAAAAGAATTACATCATTCACATATTTTAAGGTTAATCACATAGGCATTTACTATTCCTAATTTTGTGCCTCTTTTCTACAAAACTTAAATTCACTTTTTTACTATTTATATTATATTGGTGATGGGGATTGCAGTTTTTTAAACTTTTTTATACACTTCGTCAAATGGAATTCTCATTCTATCTCCCCAAACTCCTTGTTCATCTCTAATTCCGCACGATATAATCATATTGATTTCTGCTCCATACGGTAATTTTAAGATAGCTTTCACTTTTCTGCTATCAAAACCTTCCATTGGACAAGTATCATAATTTTCGTTTGCCATTGCCAACATAAATGTTTGGGCTGCCAAAGCACATGTTTTGTGGACAACCACGCTCATGTCATTTTCAGATACTTGATAAACAATTGGTCTGAAAAGCCCAATGATGTTTACTATAATTTTTCTGAAAATTCCGAAAAGCCCAAAAAAGCGTACATATAGAAATGGCATTATTTTTCCATAGTACATTTTCCAGCTTTTGACTCTTTTCTCTTGTTTCAACGTAGGACTGTTTTTTAACACATTTTGAGTTTCTAACTCCATCATTTTTTTTGCTCGTTTTCTGTACAAATCCTGCCTTGTTACAAAAACTACAATTTGTTGGGCAGTGGTTGCCGATTCTTGATTTAAACAAGCTGTAGCAATTTTCATTAAAATTTCTGGGTTTATAACATGGTAAAATTCCCAAAGCTGTAAGTTTGAACTATTGGGAGCTAAAGTTGCCAGTTCAATACAATGCTTAACTTTCTGTTCATCAATCGGCTGCTTTTTATAATGTCGTACCGAACGTCTATAATTTATTATTTCTTCTAAAGTCATTTTATTTTAGATTATTTCAGTCATACCCAGTTGCATTAGGTTTTTTATGTTCGAACAAATTGCTCAACCGAACGTATCAATTTAATTATTTGTGGCATGGGATGAAGAGAAACCTCTTTCTCTCGCATTTCACCATCAAAAACTACTTTTATGTTTTTAACTTTGGGTTTGTTTAAAACATTGCAGTAGCGCAGGTATTTTTGTACGGGCAATGGTAAGGATTGGATATCTGCTTCGGTTAATAAATCTGTGCTTTGGGTATTTGTATGTTGTAAGTGTAATTTTACATCTTTAACAAAATTGGCTTCAAACCGCTGACTACCGAGAGCTGCAACAGCTACCAATATTACAATTACGTTGGCTATGGTGCCAAACTTAGCATCCTGCCAAACTGTTAAAATTAAAATTTGTGAAATAACGGCAGCAATAATTACGATGTAAGGCCAGCTCTCTTTTTTCATTAAGAATAAAACTGTTGCCACCACAAAAAGTATCGTAACTAAAAACCAAAGTAAACCATTGGTTTTTGAAATGTCTTTCGTTAACTGTGTAATGTTACCATAGCGATACGCTTTTGCAAAACCCATTAAATGAATAAGGCCATGAATGAGCATCACGAATGCGAAAATATATTTTAGCAGCATGTCTGTTTTAATAATCAGTAGGTAAAATTGACTATTTAAAACCCAATAGAATATGATAAGCATTACTGTTGCCGATGATCAAAATCACGATGGCTTTGCTAATTTGCTAAACTACACTTAAAAATCGACGCTAACTTTAATTCCGCCTTGTAACCTGTTTACTTATAGAACGAGAATAATTGATTTTCCGTGACAGGGAGGGGACGTTAATTTTTAAAAGCTTATAAAATCTTTTTGCATTGCTGCGATAATATACTCAGGAATACCAAGTTGTTGCGCATACTTGAGCCAAATGGCAATACCTTGGTTTACTTTTTCAATCACTTGCTTTGGACTTTTGATTGTATAGCTGTCTGCGATTTTCAGTAAGTCGGTGAAAGTAATGTTTGTTTGAACGAACTAGCGTGGCAATATATTCGTGGAAGCTATCGAGCAAATCAAAATACAGGAAAACTTTTAGCAGGGTATCCAAGGTAACGTTGCTTCCTTGTTCTGGTCTGTATGTATGTCACCTGTCAAAATGGTTTGTCTTTGTTAATTCGTTTATGTTTTTAGTCGTCTGTTAATGGTTGCACTGTCGTCTTTTAGGCTTGCCTATAACGTTTTGCGGCTTTGCGAAGAAGCGGATTTCGGAACACTAAACTGTCTGGGCGCAAATTGGTAGAGAAATGGGAGAAACGCTGTAAAGTTATAGGCGTATAAGACCTCATGACAAGTAATTTCAGGACTAGACTGCCTCCCACCCATGGCATAAAAGTGCAATAAAATTAATCTCTTCGTATATTGAAGTTCATTCTCAATATATATGCCCATGATTACAGTAACGGGCAGCAGCAGCAAAGTTTCTTAGAAAATAGGGTAAAAATACCCTTGGAAGTTATTGTAACGTATGCTACCTTTCCCGTATGAAAACAACAATCACTTTCAGTCTTCCCGAAGATAAAGAAGAATATGAACAAGCGATGAATGTAGGTAAGTATTACACAGCAGTATCAGGTTTCGCACAGCTGTTACAGGAAAAAATTGCTTCAGATGAACCTGAGTCAGAACATGCAAAATGGGCATATGATCGTTTGATAGAAGAGTTACATGGAAGCGGATTGTGGGTTCCGCTAATTTTATTAAGCCTTTATTTGGAGTTTGGGTAGGTTAGCTAAGTTATTCTTAGTATTGTAATACTTAATTATTTAATTCCATAATGCTCAATTTGATTTAGGGACTTCAAGCGGAGTTTGACTAGGTCCAAACAATTGGCTAAATCATATCCTTTTACAATCATAGCTATAAAAGGGGTATCGTAAAATTGACATATAACACAAGAACCTAGGGTATGTCATTTCGATGATGTTAAAATGTAATATATGATTCATTACTTTTTATAGAAAAATCAATTTAAAGATTGTAAATAAAATACGATATTTAGATTTAAACAAGCCAAGTATTACTATGGATAGCAAGAAGTTAAAACAGATTACAAACCAACTCAAAAAATCTTTTGATAATTGGGATTTCAATTATTTCCTAATTACTCGAACTGTTTTTATTTCTGTTCCCTGATTTATGATAATATTGTAAGTACCTGCTGGATAATTTTCTCCTATTCTCTGGCTTGAAACCTCAATTGGTTTCTTTATTACTCAAAAACGACACATTTAAATAGGAAAGCTCTCTTTCCAGAATTAGTTTAAATTTGCAGCATTATATAAACTTTATAATGAAACAAATCATTTCCATAGACTTTTATTTTGAAAATTTAAACCATATTCCACTTATTGACGTGAGGTCGCCTGGAGAATTTTTTATAGGACATATTCCAAATGCTATTAATCTTGAATTATTTACTGATGAAGAACGAGCAGTAGTGGGCACCGCTTACAAAAAAGAATCGAAAGAAAGAGCCATTGAAATTGGGTTTGAGTATGTAAAACCCAAACTGAATGATTTTATAACTAAATCGGTTGCAACTGCACCTAACAAAGAAGTTGCTATATATTGTTGGCGTGGGGGAATGAGAAGCAATGCTTTTGCCGATCATCTTATCGAGAATGGTTTTGAAAAGGTTTATGTTATTGAAAAAGGGTACAAAGCTTTCCGCAATTATGTGCTACAATTTTTTGAGCAACCCTTTAATCTTAAAGTTCTAGGCGGATATACTGGCACAGGTAAAACTGAAATACTCCATTCTTTAAAAAAGAAAGGGCAACAAGTGATTGATTTGGAAGGATTGGCAAATCATAGAGGTTCTGTTTTTGGTGGGATAGACCTTCCGCCACAGCCAACAACGGAGAAATTTGAAAACAATCTATTTTCCATACTTCAGAACTTAAATCATAACCTACCCATCTGGGTTGAAGATGAAAGCAGATTGATTGGCCAAGTAGCGATTCCAAACGTTTTTTTTAATAAAATGCGTGAGATGCCAGTCTATTTTTTAGACGTGCCTCTGGAAGAAAGGACAAAACACCTTGTTAGCACTTACGCAAGTCTTAGCCATCATAAATTAGGAGATGCCATTAGTCGAATCACTAAAAGGCTTGGATACGATAATGCCAAATTTGCTCAAGAAGCGCTTGAAAAAAGAAATTATCATAAAGTAGTAGAGATTACATTAATATATTACGACAAATACTATTTAAAAGGATTACAAAAACGTCAAAATTCTGGAATTCTAGAATTTATAACTCCTTCCGTCAATCCTGAGGAAACGGCCGATTTTTTAATAAACTTACTAAATTAAATAAAAATGAACAAAGGTATAAAACTAACAAGTTTTAGTCATGGTGCAGGTTGCGGATGCAAATTATCACCAAAAGTATTAACTACAATATTAGAATCTAACAGCCCAAAAATGCAAGACACCCGCCTATTGGTGGGAAACGATACTAGAGATG
>JACMOW010000195.1 GCA_014377775.1 Pedobacter sp.
AGCCATTCACCATCAGCCTTTGCCAATTGAAATTGATAACGCGTATTTTTCGACAAGGAATTTCCTTTAATGCGTACCACTACATAAATATTAGAATAACGATAATCTGCCGTATTTCTCATTTTAAAAGAAAGATTATACACCAAAGAAGGATCTTTAATTTCTACAATAGCAATTACACTTTTGCCATAGGTCCAGTTGTTTTCTGGCAACTCCATGTTTACGTCTGCCAATTTATTATTTGCGCAACCACTTAATAAAAGGATAAACATAAAAACTATGCATCTATTCACTTGCAGGTTTATCTGGTTTTCCATCTGCCGATCTATTCTTGTTTCGGTTATTATTGCGATTTCTGTTATTTTTACTTCCTTGTTTTTGCTTATTTTGTGAGTCTGGGTTCACTCCTTCGCTTACAGGTTTTTGTATTTGAGGTGGTCTTGGTTGTTGAGCAGGTTTTACAGGAGCATTTGGATCTCTAGGCTTTTGAACTTGCTGTTTTGGTCCATTTGGTTTTACCTGCGTGCTTTCTCTGTTTGGATTACGGCTAGTATTGCGATCATTCCGATTATTGTTTTTATTTCGGTTATTATTTTTGTTTCTAGCTTTTTCGTCTAAACGTGTTAAACTATCTTGGCCAACAACATTTTCATAATCATGAACTTTTTCTACAACTGTAGTGGTTTTTAATTCAACGGCCTCATCTTTCAAGTTGGTTGGTTTCTCACCCCTTTTATTCATGGCCATGATTTCTTTCACACGGTCTACTTTTAAGGGAATCCAATCTTCTTGGTTAGCATAACTAAACCACATTAATTTCTTAAAAATATCTGTTTTTTGATGACGAGCTACACCAACTTCGGTTTGTAATGAATCTATACGATCGGGAATGTCTTTCAGCGCATCTAAGTAAGTATCTAATTCATAATTTAAACAACATTTGAGCTTTCCACATTGTCCGGCAAGTTTTAACGTATTTAATGATAGATTTTGATAGCGCGCAGCTGCGGTAGAAACTGTTTTAAAGTTGGTTAGCCAAGTAGAGCAGCAAAGTTCCCGGCCGCACGACCCAATTCCGCCCAGTCTTCCAGCTTCTTGACGCATTCCGATCTGGCGCATTTCAATTCTAATGCGAAAGGTTTCGGCCATTTTTTTAATTAGCTCCCTAAAATCTACCCTACCCTCGGCCGTATAAAAAAATGTTGCTTTTGTTTTATCGCCTTGGTAATCTACATCACTAATCTTCATCGATAAACGTAAATCTAAGGCCAATGTACGCGCTTTATGCATGGTTTCCCATTCCATATCTTTAGCTAATTTCCATTTATCTACATCAGCTTCCGTTGCTTTTCTGTAAATTTTTCGAGTTACTTGATCTAGCGGAGTTTTACGGCGCTTCATCTGCATACGAACCAGTTCACCAGTTAAGGAAACATGTCCAATATCGTATCCACCAGTTGGTCCTTCAACTGCAATCAACTCCCCTATTTCGAGATAAATATTATCATTGTTTAAGAAGAACTCTTTTCTTGCGCCTTTGAATTTCACTTCAACTACTTGAAAAGGAATATAGTTCGAAGGCATATCTAAATTTGAAAGCCAATCATGTACTTCCATCTTTTGGCACCCACCGGTAAGGCAAGAACCATTACTTTTACATCCAGAGGGGGCACAACCACCACCTGTTGAACAACTTCCACATCCCATATTAACTGTATATATATTGAGTCCCTTTAGGGAGCGATTTAAACTTAATTATTTTAACTAGTTGTAAAGATACATCTAAAAACAGAATTTTTGGATTCGCATTCCGTTCGATGTGATAATGTGCTTTTTCAAGTTCTGCAATTAAGGCTTCAACCATGGCTAAATTTAACACATGGGTTGATAATTTTATTGCAACTTCTAGGGTTGGAGGAGGTAATTTAACCAATTCATCGCCCCCGCTTAAGAGTAAACCACACTCACGCAGAAAATTAATGCCATATTTTAAAAAGTTTTTTTGATTTTCTCTACCCCAAGTGGCAACGGTTTCTGTAAAAGTAATCATGGTGGGCACCTTATTTCCATATCCCATTCTTAACCATTCGGCAAAATAACCTGCATTATTATTGGGCGTACCGTTCATTAATGCCTTTGCGTCAATCAAATTACCATCTGCCAAAAAGCTATACTCTTCGGCCTGATGCCCCGTTAATTGCGCATGGTTAATCAGGTAATTCTCGATTTCAACATCTTTAAGTTTTGGGATCTTAATAAGTTGAGTACGGGATAAAATTGTAGATAAAATTTGTTCTTGATTTTGTGCTACCAAAATAAAAAGGGTATTTGAAGGCGGTTCTTCGATCATTTTTAGCAGCGTATTTCCCTCTCTATCCAAAAACTCAGGCAGCCACATAATCAAAACTTTTGTTTCGGCTTCAAATGCTTTGTAGCTTAGTTTTTTAATAATATCATGACATTCTCCGATGTTAATATTCGCTTGCTTATTTTCTGCATTGAGTTTAGAACGCCATATATCGAGATTAAAATAAGGGTCTTCGAGCAGCAAACTTCGCCATTCCTCTAACACGTCAACAGCAATTTTCACATCTTTTGAGGCAAAAAATGGATAAGAGAAATGAAGATCGGGGTGAATATACTTTTCATATTTACGACAAGAAGAGCATATCCCGCAGCTATCTAGTTCGTTTTTATCTTTGCAGTTAATGTATTGTGCATACGCAATGGCTAACGGTAAAGCGCCGCTTCCTTCGGTTGATAAAAATAGCTGCGCATGGCTAACACGATTCTCCTTTACCGTTTGTATGAGGTGCATTTTTACGTGTTCCTGACCTATGATCTCTTTGAATTGCATTGGTGCAAAATAAGAAATAGTATTGAGATTTGGGAAGGGATTGTCAAAGTGGGTGCATATCTTTGCATTATGGCTCGTATCCTTGCTTTTGATTATGGTACTAAACGTATCGGTATTGCCGTTACAGATCCTTTGCAAATTATTGCTACAGGCTTGGATAACATTCATCCCAAAGATATTATTGATTTTTTAAAAAAGTATCTTTTAAGCGAGCAGGTAGAAGCCTTTGTTATTGGTGATCCCAAGCAAATGGATGGCACTCCCTCACAGTCTGCTCAGCATGTAAGAGGGTTTTCTACTACGCTAAAAAAAGCTTTTCCAGAAATCCCTCAACATTGGGTTGATGAACGCTTCACTTCAAAATTAGCGCAACAAACCATTGTGCAAAGTGGACTAAAAAAAAGCGATCGCCGCAACAAGGAAAGAGTAGATACCATAGCGGCTACGATTATTTTACAGTATTTTATGGAAGGTCGTGGTTAAAACGGATTTTTATAATTATATTATGCATGCACAATCAGTTCAAATTGGAAATTCTATGGGCTTGCGATTACCCAGAAGTTTAATTAAGCAATTTTATCTTGATATGGGCGAAATCGAATTATCTGTAGAAAATGATGGGATAAAAATTAAATCAGTTGCCCATGTTCCACCGTTAGAAACATGGGATTTATTTTTTAAAACGGCTATTGCGGATAACAAAACCGTTGATAATGATGTTTTTGAAGGTTAGAAAATGAAGGGCTTGGATAAAATTC
>JACMOW010000196.1 GCA_014377775.1 Pedobacter sp.
ATTTGCGGCGTACCCACTAAACGTGGGCCGATTTGATCGAGTAGCTCATGCGCCAATTTTTCGAGTTGCGAATTTTCATTTGCTTCTTTTACCATCTTCTCGATGATAGGATCTTTGCTTTGTGCAAAGGTTAAACTGCTGCAAGATAGCATTGCAACAAGAAATAATAAAATATTTTGTTTAGTCTTCATCGTGCTTAATTTAGTTATGAGGTAAGGTAGTGCTTTGTCATTATTTTATCAAGGAAAAGGCAATGTCTATAGAATTTTGTTACGTAAATTTAGTAAGACGATTTTAAGCTACAAACTCTTTAGTATTTTTTTTGGCAGTTCCCAGACCTTGTAATCAATATCATAATACCAACTAATAGATTAAATTACTCTTGCGTCAAGGTTTAGCCGGGGTTGTGACAATTATAGCCGACCAAACTTAAACTAAACTTCCAAGGTACTTTTACTAAAATTTGGCATAAGTCTATCTTTAGTATTATTTATTCTAAACAATATTTAATTGACTTTTGCATATAGTTTAAGATTGCACGAATTTTCTCCATACAGCATTGATATCAAAAATTTAATTACTTTTGTGATAAACAAACAATTATGAAAAAAACAATCTACTTTATCATCTCGCTTCTAGTATTCCAAGCCACGGCAAATGCACAAGGTAGCGACAGTACCAAAGCCAATTACAAACCAATGTCGCTACAGGTATTAGCTGGCAGTCAAGGTATTGGTTTAAACTTTAGGTATGTATTAAACAAAACCGTAGGCTTTAGGGTTGGCGGTAGTTATGCCCAAGCGGGTGTTAACGATAAAATTAACATGTCTGGTTTTAATTCTAAAAACAGGGCATCGGGCAAGTTTAATACTGCACATGCTTTGGTAGAGTTAATGCCACAGAAATTCTTCCGTTTGGTAGCTGGAGCGGCTTATTTGGCAAGTGCAAAAGCCACCATCCATTTCGAGCCAAAAGATGCGCAAAGCTTTGAAGACATTACCTTAACCCCTGAAGAAATTGGCACCTTAGATTTTAACATGGACTGGGGTAAATTTGCACCTTATTTCGGTATTGGTGCTGGAAGAGGTATCCCTAAGAAGAAGTTCAATGTGAACATCGATTTGGGCGCATATTATCTTTCGTCGCCAACCGTTACTGCTGTGGGCACTAAACTGTTGACTAATAACGATCCAAACGCCGTAATTATCCAGAACAATATGAAAGACTACCGTTTTATGCCAGTAGCTCAATTAAACTTTAACTTTAAATTCTAAAATACGCACAAATGAAATTATTTAAAAATATAGCTACAGCATTAGCGCTAATGATTATTCTGTTCGCTGGTTGTAAAAACCCAGCAGAAGATGTACAGATTATTGTAAATACAGACATCTTTAAGTCGCCAATGCTTTTACAATTTGTAAATGCTAAAAGTGGTGCGGCAGGGCCACAAGATTTTATTGTAGAAATTACAGGACCAAATGCGAGCTTGGTACGCACCACTACGGGTGGAAAAGTATTTAAAGCTGGCGCAGGTCTTTTAAATTTGTTATTAGATCGTAATGCAAACCCTACGCCAAGCAGTCCGGTTAAATTTACCGTAGTGGTAAACGTTGCTGGATTTGCACCTACGTACCAAGATGTAGTGATTACAAGTGCTACAGGGCAACGTATTTTTAAGATACCGATGGTAGATTATAAAAACCCATCAACAAACACCGGAGTGGTAGAAGCTACAAAGCCCGTTACTAATGGAACAGCAAGTACTGATTTAGTATTTACAACCACTACTAACTCGAGTATGGCTGATAAATCTGACATCACTGTATCTTCAGGTACTGGATTATTAAATGCAGCTGGACAAGCAATCAGTGCTAATTCAGTAGATGCAAAAATAGTTCACTTTGGCACAGCTGCTGCTGGAACAACGCAAGCATTACCTGGCGGAACTTTTGCATCGAATGTAATTGGTGCGAATGGACAACCTGTAGTTGCAGGTGTTAATTTTAACCCAGCAGGTGCAGTTGCTATTGATATGTTTGCTGGCACTACTGAAGTGAAAGGCTTTACTAAACCCATTATTATAGATATGGAAGTGGTAGCTACCATGATCAATCCAACTACAAACCAGGCTATTAAAGTTAATGAAACTATTCCGATGTGGAGCTTAAATGAAAAAACCGGACAATGGAAGAGTGAGGGTAACGCCACGTTTGTAACAAATGCTGCATCTAAGTTAGTAGCCAGAATGCAAATTACCCATCTTTCAACTTGGATGTCTGCTTACACTGCTACATCATGTACTACTAATATAACCATTAACAGACCATCAGGAGACTCGGATGAGCAATTCGAAATAACAAGTCCTAGTGGGAGTGTAACATATATTACTTTATTAAAAGGTGAACTAGCTAAATCTGCAGCACTCAATTCAACAAGTAATGAAAAAGGAGTAATAAAAGCAAGGTCTCTTACAGGAAATTATATTAATAACACACTATCAAGCGCATCATATACAACGCTTTGTGGTCAAAACAGCGCATTTACATTTACTGCTTCACCAGATGTTATCAATGCAAGTGTTTATGTTAAGTTTAAATGTAGTAATAAGGATTTATTAACAGGTATTAATGCCTACGTTACTATAACTCCTGTTGGAGGTTCTACCGATGATGCAAAGATTTATAACTTGGTAAATGGCCGTGGTACGGGTAGCGTTATCAATGGAGTTACGTACAACATTGTAGCCTCGGTTGATGGCACAACCTACAAAAGTCAATTTAAGGCAGATAAAAACAACTTCGTTTTACCTTCTGGCTTCGATCTAACGGGAACGGCATCCTATAATGCTTCAGAAAATATGTTAACAATTGATGGGGTAGTAACCAAAAATTGTAATTAGCCCTGAGAAGGAATAGTGAATGGAAAATAGGAAATAGAGGAAGTCCCTTTAATAAAAAGTCATTAAAGTTTACAATAATGTAAATTTTAATGACTTTTTATTTTGAGCATCCGGTCTTGATACTCGATGCTAACTACTTGATACTAATAGCCCTCATCACCCCAATCTGTTTCCCATTCCAATCTGGGAACAACACTTTATCGTTACTAATGCCTAAATGTTTATCGGCAACTTCGCTAAATACACTTCTAAAATCGGTTGTTACAGCCAAGTCGCGACCGTCTTCTAAGTTTTCTTTGTCCAATGGATTTACTAAACCATGAACCACACCTCCACTTACACCATTTCCTAAAATAAAATTACAAGAGCCGCGGCCATGATCAGTACCACCTGTACCATTTTGCGCAACGGTACGTCCAAACTCAGTCATGGTCATTACCGTAACATCATCTTGATATTTCGCCATATCGTTCCAAAATGCCATCATACAGTTGCTTAAATCGTTTACGTTACGTGCAAAAATACCCGTATCCGTACCTTGGTTAAAGTGCGTATCCCAACCGCCTGATTCGGTAAAAGCAACTTCCATACCCACATCCATTTTAATGAGTTGGGCAATCTGTTTTAAGGAGTTACCAAGTGCAGTATTTGGATACATCACTCCATTTTCTGGCTTATAATTTTTAGTGTCCGTTTTTTGAAGCATTTTAATGGCATCAAAACTTTCTTTACCTGTATTCTTTAACAAGCCAGATGAAGTTTGATCGTACAAATCTTCGAATGTTTTTGAGGCACTGCTTGCACCTGTCTGATTACCTTTCAGTTGAATGTTAAAATCGGCCAAATCTTTAATGGCTACGGCAGGGTTATCGCCATAAAACGAGCGAGGTAAAGACGAGGTTAAACTTACTGCTTGGAAAGGAGTGGCAGCATCATGCCCCAATAGGCCAACTGCACGATTTAACCAGCCGCTTTCGGTACCCTTTCTAAATGGGGTTCCCGATTCCATAAAATCTTGTGCATCAAAGTGAGATCTTGTGTTATTTGGTGAACCTATGCCATGCACAATGGCCATTCTTTTTTCGCGAAACATGGGCTCAAATGCAGCCATTGAAGGATGCAAACCAAAACGACCATCTAAATCGATCGAGGGCCTCGTTTTTTGGCCAACTGTGGGCGACATAAATAAGCCCGGCCGAGCTGCTTTTAAATACTGATCAGTAAACGGAGTAACGGCCATCAGCCCATCCATTGCACCTCTTTGGAAGATGCAAACCATAATTTTTCTTCTTTTAAACAATCCTAATGGATTTGTATGTGCAACTGCTTCTGCTAAAAATCCAGGAATACCGCCTAAACCAATTCCAAATAAGGCTATTCCGCCTGCTTTAATAAAACCTCTTCTTGATGTCATGATTAAAATTATTTACGTTGAAACTCTGGTGATCCAATAATTACACCTACTACTTGAGCTAACATGCTATTATTACCTGCCTTTTGCGGTGTAAACGTACTGTTTAATGCCTTTTTCCCTTTTAATTTATTCATTTCAGGCTCCATCAGATTCGCATCTTCATTGATCATGGTGTTCATCTGTTTTTGAGCTGAATTTTTCTCGGCCGCTGCCGCCACGTTCAATTCTAAATTGGGATCCGTTACCATTGGTTTTAAACGTTCTATAGTGGCATCCAATTTTCGCTCGGGCATCATTAATTTACTGTAGGTAACTAATGCTGCCTCTGCACTTTCGGGTTCACGATTATGATTTAAAGCGGCTAAATCAAAGGTAATACCAGGAATACGTTGTGAAGCCAGGGCTAAACCAAAGTTCATTCGATTTAACAACGAACCCGTATTGATCCAATATTGACCACGATCTGGAAAACCAGTTGGCGCTTGATAATAATACATCTGCTGACCCATTTTGTTAATCCAAGTATATAATTGATAGGGCTGTTTAACCGTTGCATCCAAACCTCGAACTGCACTAATTGCCAATTCGAAAGGTGATTTTGTTTTCTCTCTTAAGGCATCGGCCGACCAAAATTCTGTCGCACTTACCATCGTCATTAACACGCTTTTAATATCCCCATCAGCTGATAAAAAGGTTTTAGCCATTTTATCAATTAGGCTTTGAGGCGGTGCATCACTAACAAAACGAGTGGCTAGTTTTTTAGCGATAAACTTAGCTGCAGATGGATGATGGGCTAACATTTTTAAAAGTGCAACGCCTTCCTCATAACCACCACCAGCAGGAAATTTCTTTCCTAATACAATTTTTTCTCCATTATCGTGACGGTTTACTGCAAAAAGAAAATCTCCATCCATCACAAAACCACGTTTCCTTAAATTATCATTACCTGCTTTCTCGAGTACTTTTTTCATGGCATAACCATATCCATTATCGCTCATGGGTGCAATCGTCCACCCTGTTAAAACACGCGCAGCTTGTGTTACATCACTTTGCGTATAGCCACCATCAACACCTAAGGTATGAAG
>JACMOW010000197.1 GCA_014377775.1 Pedobacter sp.
AGATTTAGCTAAGAAACACTTTAGGTAATTTGATGCTACCAATTATCTTTTAGGAAATTTTTTACTGGCATATTTTAAAAATCTGCCAGCTTTTTATTTATAATAATTGTAGCATTATCTCCTTGTTTTACTCGAACACATCTGTTGAAGTAAAACACCATAGGCTTTAGTTACATTTTAAATTTGCATAAAATAAATTTCATTTAATCTTCATTAACATTCCTAATATTTGTCACCTAAATCAGATTAGAGAAATGTCCGGAAAACAAATATTTCAAACCAGCACTAAAAAACGTTGGAACATATTCACTTGGTTAAGTCGTTCTTTTTTTCTTGCGTTTATTGTTGTTATAATTTGCGTTGTTTACACGCTATCTTCAGTACAATCTCCAATGCTGCCCTTTTTTATAAATACAAATACCCCTTTAACCGGGAAAAAACTTGCCCGATTAAAAAAATCACAACAATTTAAAGATTTCACATTAACAAGATCAAGTCTGCAACAAATTAAAAAAGATAAAGAAAAGCGAAATTCTATACATGGTGGAAATAATAGACGAGTTAATTTAGGTTTCTACGTTAGCTGGTCAGGAATAAAAGAAATATCGCTATCCAATTTAAAAAGAAATATTGGGCACCTGGATATGGTTGCTACAGAATCTTTCTTTTTAAATGGGAATTCTATTGTGGATAAATCTGATACCGCGGCATTACACGTGATTAATAATGCTAAAAAACAGGCTATTGCTGTTGTTTCCAATTTCAATAAAGATCATTGGGATGGCGCTGCAGTTAGGCAGATGATTAGTAGCGTTACAGCACAACAAAAAATAATTTCTCGTTTAATTGCACTCACCAAAAAACATGGTTTTAAGGGCATAAACATAGATTTTGAGGAATTAAACCTAGAAAACAGAGATAGTTTTAACCAATTCATGAAAAATATTTATACCCAATTTCATGCGCAAAAACTAATTGTTTCTCAAGATATTTCTCCCGGAAATGATGATTACATCCCCAAAATTCTGCAACAATATAACGACTATATCATTTTGATGGCGTATGATCAGCATAATGATTTGAGTAATGCTGGAGATATTTCTCATCAAGAATGGGTAGAAGAGCAATTGGATTACCTCTGTAAAAAAATGGACCCTAACAAGGTAATTTTAGCTTTGGCATGTTACGGTTATGACTGGCCTAAAAATAGTGTTGGAACCAGCATTACCTATGACCAAGCAGTTACAACAGCGGCTAATTTTAAAAGCACTATACATTTCGATCCCTCTTCGGCAAATTTAAACTTCAGCTATATTGATGGTAATGGTATTAATCACCAAGTGTATTTTACAGATGCGGCTACAAATTTTAACTTAATTAGAAAGGCTGATGATTGGAACATTGCGGGTATTGCCTTATGGCGATTAGGTTCAGAAGATAAACGTTTGTGGCAATTCATTTCTAATGATTTATCGCTTGATTCACTTAAGAAAAAACCTTTTGATTTACGTAAAATTTCACCTTTAACAACAGGAAACAATATTACTTATTTAGGTAATGGAGAAATATTAGACCTTACCTCTACTCCACAACCCGGCAGTGTATCTTTAACGCTTAACAAATTAGACTTTACCATAGCTAACCAAAAATACACTCACCTGCCAACACCTTATATAATAAAAAGGTTTGGTGAGGCGGATAAGAAAATTGCACTAACATTTGATGATGGGCCCGATCCTGTTTACACCTCTCAAATAATTAAAATTCTTAAAAAAGAAAAAGTACCAGCCTGTTTTTTTGTTGTTGGTATTATGGCAGAGCAGAATATGGAGCTGCTGAGGCAAGAGTATGATGAGGGTTATGAAATAGGAAACCATACCTTCTTTCATCCTGACATGTCATCAATTGGTCCTCGCCGAATTAAGTTTGAATTAAATGCTACCCGCAGATTAATTGAATGTGTTACTGGCCATAGTACAATTTTATTTAGAGCTCCATTTAACGCAGATGCAGAACCTCAAAATACCGCAGAAATATTACCCGTAGTTCAAAGCAGAAAAGAAAACTATATTAATATTGGAGAATTTATTGACCCAGAAGATTGGCAACCTGGTAAAACAGCAGATCAAATTTACAATGCAGTAGTAAAACAGCAAGATAATGGAAATATTATTTTACTGCATGATGCCGGCGGAAACAGAGAGGCTACTGTTGCTGCACTGCCCAGAATAATTAAACTTTTTAGGGAGAAAGGTTACAAATTTACAACTGTGGGCAATTTAATAGGAAAAAATAGAAGTGAACTAATGCCAGCTGTAAACTCTTCAGCAAATACTGGTTTTACAGGATCTAGCGATTACATTTTTCTGAGCTTTTTTTATTATGCAAATATTATTTTAAATATTATTTTTTCAGTTGCCATAGTGCTAGCTATTCTTCGCACAATTTTTATAGCCTATTTAGCCATAAGACAAAATCAAAAATCAAAAAAATCATTAAACAAACTAATAACTAATCCCATTGAAAAAGTAAGTATAATAATTCCTGCATACAATGAAGAAGTTACAGTAATTCAAACTATAAAAAGCTTATTAAAGACTACCTATCCAAATTTTGAATTGATTTTTATCGATGACGGATCAAAGGATAAGACCTTCGAAATAGTGAAAAAACATTTTGGTGATCATCCGCAGGTTAAAATTTACAATAAAGAAAATGGAGGTAAAGCATCGGCTTTAAACTTAGGTATAACAAAATCTACTGCTAGTTATATAATATGCATTGATGCAGATACCCAATTAAAAACCGATGCCGTTACCGAATTAATGCGCTATTTCTATAGCCCAGAAATTGCAGCAGTTGCAGGTACAGTTAAAGTTGGTAATGCACACAACATTATTACAAAATGGCAATCTATCGAATATATAACAGCTCAAAACATGGATAGAAGAGCTTTCGATCTGTTAAACACCATAACCGTTGTTCCAGGCGCCATTGGCGCATTTAGAAAAGAAATAGTGTTAGAAGTTGGTGGCTTTACCATAGATACCTTAGCCGAAGATTGTGATTTAACCATGCGTATTTTAAGGGCGGGTTATAAAATTAAAAACTGTGCAAATGCCATAGCCTACACTGAAGCACCAGAAACAGTGAATATGCTATTGAAACAACGTTTCAGATGGAGTTTTGGCGTAATGCAAAGCTTTTGGAAAAACCGAAAAATACTTTTTAATAAAAAATACGGTTATTTCGGGATGGTTGGTATGCCAAATATTTTAATATATCAAATTATATTGCCTCTGTTTTCTCCCCTTGCGGATTTGTTTATGCTAATTTCGTTAATCAGTGGTTTATTTTCGCTAAGTGCCATAAATAATTTAACGCTTACAGGTTTTTCAGGAATTTTAAGTTTACATAATGGTTTTGGTCAAGTATTATTTTACTACATTATTTTTATCGTTGTAGATATGGTCTTCGCTATGATAGCTTTTAAAATGGAGAATGAGAAATATAAAAACCTACTGTACATTTTTCCTCAACGTTTCTTTTGGCGTCAATTAATGTACCTGGTATTATTTCGCTCATTTAAAAAGGCATTAAAAGGCGAGTTAGAAGGTTGGGGAACACTCAAAAGAACTGGAAATGTGAAAGCGCAGGATTAAAAATTATTTTTAATTTGGAATTTATGGCGCTAACGATTTAACCTTTTTAAAGAAGAATGAATACACCATATTCTCATTCAAAAGACCCCTTTTTTTAACGAACTGTCGGTTTTTTATATTGATGCCATTGAAGATACAGAAGTGGTAATTGTTAAAAAAGATTTTCTATAAATTACTTAGTTTTTGCCAAAGTTTATTAATTTCGTTTATGCTATTTGAATTCAACTTATATAGTTGTTTGCCGCTCCTATTCTTTTTCCATATTCTAGTTTATTGCACACTTTTCTTTTTAAGAAGTTTTAAACAAAGTGATTATGCAGCTCGGCTAATGGGATGGTTTTTACTCGTTGCAGC
>JACMOW010000198.1 GCA_014377775.1 Pedobacter sp.
CGTTGTTCTAGCAACTAAAATTACTTTCTTCCAAACTCATGAACATAGAATAATAATTTTTATATCAAATCAGTGCCTTCACAACAATACTACTTCTCATTAAAATCAATTATCACTATTCGTGTACGATAACTTATATATTTTTATTGGATTGTTAAATAGAATACACTATTATTGTATTACGTCAATCGTTTAAGTTTGACCATTCCAAACCAAGTAAAAATAATATGAAATTAGTGCATTTTATACTTTGCCTGTTACTATTAGCTAGTACTACACACGCAGAGATTAAGCTCCCAGAATTGGTGAGTAAAGGTATGGTAATGCAAAGAAATCAAAGCCTAAAAATTTGGGGTTGGGCCAACGTTGGCGAGAAGATTACAGTTACCTTTAAGCATAAAACTTACCGCACAAAAACAGATATAAATAAACAATGGACTATCAATATCGCACCGCAGCAAGCTGGCGGACCATATATTATGCTGATCAATAAAATTGAACTGCGAGATATACTAATCGGCGATGTGTGGTTATGTGCCGGCCAATCAAACATGGAAGCTTTAATGAGCAGACCCAATATAAAAGCGAATTATACTCAAGTGATCGAGCGCAGCAATTTCCCACAAATTAGACAGTTTACTGTTAAAAAGGAGATGGCATTTAATCCCATAGCTGATGTAACTAGTGATAATGGATGGGTTGCCGTAAACCCAAAAACGGTATTAGATTTTTCGGCAGTAGCTTATTTTTTCGCAAAAGATCTATATCAAAAATATAAAGTCCCTATAGGCATTATTAATTCGAGTGCGGGAGGTACACCAATCCAATCATGGGTAAATAACGAATCATTAAAATATTTACCAGCTTATGATGCGATTGCCCAAAAGTTAAAAGATACCGCCGAAGTAGCTAAAATATTAAAAGCGCATCAGTTAAAAACCGAAGCATGGTATACATCGGTTAAAGAAAAAGATTTAGGAATAATAGAAAAGTGGTTTTTAACACCTGATAATTATGGCGCAGATTGGCAAGAAATTGCAGGTTTAGATAAATTTGATCAACAAATTAAGCCATCTAAATACGGATCAATGTGGTTTAAAACCCATATAAACATTCCTCAGCATTTAACGGGTAAAACTGCAAAGCTCTCTTTAGGAATGATGCATACCGAAGATGAAACTTACCTGAATGGACAAAAAATAGGTGGGATAAACAGTGGCTATATAGAACGCAACTATTCAATTGCAGCTGAACTACTTAAAGCGGGCATAAATATCATCACCATCAGATTAACTAGTCCTACTACAGGAATTAGTTTTAATGCAAAAAACAATTATCAAATCAAATTTGTAAATGATTCAATCCCGTTAAATAATCCTTGGCAATTTAGACTTGGAATAGAAAAAGAAATTTTATCCAGAGGAAATGGTTTATCGGCTCATAGTCCTACCGCATATTATTACGCAATGATTAAACCACTTGCTAATTTTTCTATTAAAGGAATAGTTTGGTATCAGGGCGAAAGCAACACCGCAAAACCAGAGGAATATAAGGATTTGTTCAGTTCACTAATTAATTTATGGCGTAAGGATTGGCAAAAAACAGATTTACCCTTTTTATATGTACAATTAGCTAATTATTCAAGTACTGGGATTGAGCCAGAAACGAGTAATTGGGCTTTGTTAAGAGAAGCGCAGATGAAAACCTTAAAACTGCCATATACCGCTATGGCAGTTACGCACGACATTGGCGAAAAAGACGACATCCATCCACGCAATAAATTAGATGTAGGAAAACGATTAGCTATAGCAGCACAAAAAGTTGCTTATGGCGAAAATATTGTTTCTTCGGGTCCGATTTACAAATCGATAAAAATTTCTGGCAATCAGGTTCATGTAACTTTTGATCATGTAGGAACAGGATTAACCTATACCGGTGAAAGCTTAAACGGATTTACCCTATCTGCTGATGGGAAGAACTTTTTACCTGCAAAGGCAAAAATAGTGGGAAAGCAAGTGCTAATTTGGAACACTTTGCTTACAAAACCGATCGCCCTGCGCTATGCTTGGGCAGATAGCCCTGATGGCGCCAATTTGTATAATAAAGAAGGATTACCAGCTTCAAGTTTTAAAAGCAATTAGTCATGAATTTTCAAAAAACACTTTTTATCATTTTATCACTCAGCTTATCGTTAACGGTTGCTGCACAAAGTTTTAAAGTAGACCAAAACTTAATCACTACCCCACTTAATGATAGCACCAATTTCTCGTTGCTAAATTCGAGATTAGGTAGTCGCTTTACCTTCTCCCTACTCAATGAAAAACAGAGTATGCAAACTGGTAGTTTGGGTTTCGATATGGACGAGCAAACGGGATTACTTATCGGAATTACGATAAACCAAAAATTCTATTGTTTTAGAACGACTAAACTTCCAAGAAATGCGAGTTATTTTAACAATCAACAGCTTAAATTCGGACCCGCATCAATGCAAATTAGTGGCGAAACACCAGAAGGCGTTAAAGTCAATTTTACCTTAATTTCTTCCTTTGCCCCATCAAAAGATCTGGCAGATACTGCGTCCATAAAAACACAAATCTTCCCAGGGTTTTATTTGCAAATTAATATTACTAACAAAAGCAAAATAGCCATTAATGGCAAACTTAAAGTAGCACTAGCCAAAACACCTGTAAAAGGTTTCAATTTTATGAGCCTCGAACCCATGAAACCAGATAATACCGAACAGACCGTTTTATTTAGAGATAATGCCAGTTTAAACGGAAAAACCGCATTGGCAGCAATTAAAACACCTGCAAAAGGAACATTTAACGAAGACGGATTTGGCGGTTTATTTTATGAGTTTAACATTCCACAACAACAACAAAAAGAATTCACTCAAGTATATGCAACCTACCACAACAGCACTGTAATTGAAGATAAACGCGTAAACCAAGCACTTAAATTTTACTATACCCAGTATTGGAAAAATATTACTGAAGTTTTAACTTATGCGAAAGAAAATGTTGAAGAAAACCTACACTTAACTCAGAAGTTTGAAGATAACTTAATGAATAGCAGATTAACTGCTCAAGAGAAATGGGTTTTAGCCTTAACTTTTCATACCGATTTGGCGAATACCTTTTTCTTATTGGATGAAAACAAACAAGCTAGATTTTATGTTTCAGAAGGCCGATTTAAGCATCTGAGTACCGTAGATGTGGCACATGAAACCGAAGTAAGTGCTATTTTTGCTCCTTGGCGCTTAAAACTTCAGCTGCAGCAATGGACAAACTACATCGCCAAAGCAGAAGTAACCGTAGCTGCCAATCCTGCTCAAAACAAACCTGCCTACCAGCAAGGGATGACTGCAACCGAATATGGCCCCTATTTATATCATGATGTGGGCGATTTACCTTTTGTAAGCGAAACGGCGAATTATAATTACGGTCCGCACATGGCCGTAGAAGAAAATACCTCGTTTGTTTTGCTGCTCTATTATTACTGGAAAATAAGTCAAGACGATGCTTTTGTAAAATCGATGCTGGGCACAGTAGATGTTTTAATGCAATCGGCCATCAATAGAGATACCAATGGGAACGGAATAGCGGATAAAGCGTATGGCTGGACTACCTACGATGCCAATGAAGCATTAAAACTTTCGCCAGACAATACTTTCTTAGGCGCTAAACAACTAAGTGCTTATGCCGTATCGGCCGAAATGTTTAGGGCTTTAGCCAATAACGAACCCGTTAAAACAGTAGATGCTACAAAAAAAGGTGTAGTAGATGGTGAAGGCGCTGGTTATAAAAATGCAGGTGTTGCTGTAAACAATGAAAGCTTGCGCATCAAACAAGCCATGCATTTCGAAAAGGAAGCCAATCTTATTCTTAGTACCTTTCAAAAAGCACAAAAAAAATATGGGTTCATTCCAGTTAGTTTAGACGAAAGTTTCCCAAAATGGAACCAGCGTTCGGTAGTAATTGGTGAAGGTTTATTTTTACCTGGGCTTGCAGGATCAACATCATCGTTGTTAAAAGCGCTTGCCGCAGTACTGAAAAAAGACTATGCCGATACATATGCGCAAAGCATCACCGATTACGGGATTAAATTAACAACCCAAGAAGGCACCACCTGGTTTAGCAAAACAATTGTAGCTGATGTAATAGCTACACAATGGTATGGAATCAAACACTCATCGGCCCCTTACATTTATCAATGGAACATGAACAGCCCATATGCATATAATGATGGCTTGCTTAAAAAAGACGACGTTTGGATAGGGTACTGGTACCCTAGAGGGATCTCTATTTTAGGCTATTGGCTTTTGCAGAAGTAGCATAGCGCTTTTGCAAGAAATTTTTCATAAATAAGTTTACCTCCCATAAATCGCTCACATTGTGCTTACTAAATGGCAATTGTGGCATGTATGGATAAGGGCCAAACTCGCAGGTAATGGTTAATGTGTTTGCTTTTAAAGCAAGGTGGCGTTGCACAATAGCATCCCACCATTGGCAATGAAAATCGAGCGCCTCAATCCATTCCGGTGCTCCCGGATTGTTTACCTGCGGACCACCGGGGAAGCCTACACGCGCATGAAAATGAGCTGTACGATTAATCGCAAAATTTACAGCCTCTTGTTGGTCTTGTAGATACGATTCGGCCACACAGCACCAATGCGAAAAATCGGCAGTTAGCTTTAAATCAGGATACTTATGCAAATAATTTACCGTAGCAGTAGTACAAAAATTAAATTTACCACGATGCGTTTCGTGTAAAATAAGCAATCCTGTTTCAGTAGCTATTCTTGCTGCACTTTCGATTAGCTTACTGTTTTGTTCGAATGTAAAAAAATCCTTTCCCGTTTGCGAATTTATAAAAAGAGGTTTTGCTGCCGCTAAAGCGTATAATCTGATTTCAAATTGTTCAAGATGATCATCAAAATCAACAGTTGAGGTTTCAAAATGTTGACCTATCCAGCTTAAGCCATTATTTGTGAGTGCTTCAAACATGCTTTTTTTTTCTTCCTCATCTATTGGTAAATTTGCTTCTACACCTGCATAACCTGCCTGCTTTGCTTTTAAAGCAAAATCTACCCATGATAAATGCCTGTTTCCCCATCTGGGGATATAAAACTTAATTTCCATCTGTATGTATGTATTGTAGTCGATAGGCTGTTGGCGTTAACCTTTTTATGCGCTTAAACAAACGGTTAAAATAAGATGGATTGTTAAACCCCGATTCGAATGCCACCTCGGCTATGGTAAGATCTCCTTTTAATAATAATTTTGTGGCATTGCCCAGCCTAATTTCGTTCATAAAATCTTTAAACGTTTTTCCTGTTTTCTTTTTAAAGTATCTACAAAATGCCGCAGTATTCATGTTACATTTTAAGGCAATATCTTGCACACTCAAATCGGTTTTAAAATGGTTTAAAACATAATTATACACTATATCTATTTTCTCGATATCATTACTCTTAAACTGATGGGCATAGCCTATGCTACATAAATAATCGTATGATTTCTGTGTAGCAATGCTTAATAAAATTTCGGTTAAAGCAATAATTTTTTGTCCCTCATTAAGAGTTAAAAAGTGTATTAATTTTTGTTGTAAATCTCCATGTTGCTCGCAAATATAAATCCCTCTTTTGGCATTGTTCAGTAAATCGAAAACAGGTTTCATAGGTGGGATTTTAAGAAATTCGCTACCCGCATAATCTTGGTTAAACCTGATGATAATCGCTTCGGCACTCTTTTCTGCGGTTGGCTGATAATAGCTGCTATGGTTACGCCAATAATGGGGTAATCTCGAGCCCAAAAGCACGATTTCTCCAGGTTTGAATTCAGAAATGTGGTCGCCAATAAATTTAGTCCCTTCACTTTTAATCACAAAAGTAAGCTCTAACTCGTCGTGAAAGTGCCAAGGATTTGCAAAAAAACTTACCTGCTCCCGGCGTGCATCAATATAAAATTTACTATAGGCCGGAACTTTAAGATGCATGGGTTTCATTGCACAAAAATTAACAAATTAATATTAAAAATTACTATAAGAGCAAAATTTGTGCTATAAGTAGCAAAATTTGCGCTAAAAACAGTTTCGTTTTTAGCCTAGCTTCGCTTAAACCAATATTAAATACGATGAAACCAGCATGAGCATACCGCTCAAAAACCACAATGAACCGAGATTGCCAGTTCATGAATACCGATCAAACAAAAGAAGCCAATGAATAATTTGCTCATGCTAGCTTCATTACCGATAAAAATAAACTATATTATAAATGAAAATTTCTTACGGATGGAAAATCTGTATTCTTCTTTTTTTTAGCACCACGATTAATTATCTGGATCGGCATGTGTTAAGCATTTTAGCACCCGAGCTACAGCAATTGTATCAGTGGAGTGAGATGGATTACAGCTATATTGTAATGTCATTTCAGGTTTCATACGGTTTAGGTGTGGTACTAACTGGCAAATTATTAGATAAATTTGGGACCAAATGGATATTCGCCATTGGAGTAGGCTTATGGAGTGCTGCAGGGATGACACATGCTTTTGCCAAAGGAGCGCTCGGATTTGGTATCGCACGTTTCAGTTTAGGACTAGGAGAATCTGTTAATTTTCCAGCTAGCGTAAAAACAGTTGCCGAATTGTTTTCTCCATCTCAAAAGGCATTTGCCACTGGTTTTTTTAATGCAGGATCGAATATTGGGGCCATTGTAGCGCCCTTATTAATTCCCTATATTGCTTATAAATTTGGTTGGCAATGGGCATTTATCTTAACAGGGGGCTTGGGCTTTATATGGTTATTCTTTTGGCTCATCACCTATAAAACCCCAGTAAAAACAGCTTTAGCAAAGACAGTATCAACTAAAAGCTGGAAACAAGTAGTTTTTAAAAAAGAAGTATTAACCATTTGCTTGGTTCGTTTTATCTCTGATCCAACCTGGTGGTTTTTACTTTATTGGCTTCCTAAATTTTTAAACGAAACCAAGGCAGTAAGTACAGGGTCGTTAGGATGGCCTTTAGTAGTAGTTTACATATTGGCCGATATTGGCAGCTTAGCAGGCGGTTATTATTCATCCTATTTAATTAAAAAAGGTAAAGGTGTATACGCCTCAAGGAAACAGGCACTATTGGCCTGTGCGTTAATTGCCCTATTGCTATGCGGAGTAGGCTTTACCACTAATTTATGGAATGCAGTACTTTTAATTGGCCTTGGAGCAGCCGCACATTGTGGCTGGACGGCAAATATATTTGCAACCATTACCGATATTTTTCCAACAGATGAGGTAGGTACAGTAATGGGCGTAGCTACGCTTTCGGCCGTAAGTGGCGGAATTGTATTATCACTTTTAACCGGACGAATTTTAACATTAACTGGAGGATATGGCGGCATATTTATGATGATAGGCTGCACCTATATTATTGGATATATACTACTTACCCGTTTAATTCCCGAAATAAAAACAGATGAAACAGAACAAAATGGATTATAAAAAATTAAGCTCCGCAGATAAAGCACTCTTTGATAGCGATGGTTATGTATTGATTAAAGGAATGCTAAACGCTGAAGAGGTAAAAAAACTTTATGCGATTGCAATAAACGATGAGGTAATTAATACTAAATCCTTTGATAGAGGCGATGCCAATGGTTTAAGAACCAAACTCGCTTTGTGGTACTCGTTAGGTGAAGATGTATATAGTTTATTAGCCCGATCTGAACGAATTGTGGAAGGCGTTCGTCTTTTATTGGATGGAGAATCGGCTCATTTTCATTCAAAATTGATGCAAAAAGAGCCAAAAGTTGGTGGTGCATGGGAATGGCATCAGGATTATGGTTATTGGTATCGCGATGGATTTTTATCTCCGCAGATGCTAAGCGTACTTACAGCATTAAGTCCGTCGACTAAAGAAAATGGCTGTTTACAGGTACTTAAAGGCTCACATTTGGCGGGAAGAATAGAGCATGGCTTTAGTGGCGAGCAAGTTGGTGCCAATCAAGAACGTGTTGATGAGCTGCTTAAAAACCTAGAATTGGTTTTTGTAGAAATGGAGGCTGGAGATACGTTGTTTTTCCACAGCAATACCTTGCACCGTTCGGATGCAAACCTTAGTGATGCGCCACGATGGTCGCTCATTTCGGCCTATAACCTCATTACCAACAAACCATATAAAGGAAATTATCCCTCAGCAAGCGAAACAATTAACGTAGTAAATGATCAAACTTTATTAAATTCGAAAAATGAAGGGATACAGGAAGATGCAAAGTTTTTAGTGAAATAAATTTTAGCTAAAATTTATTTTTTTATCGGATTTAGTAATACTTTTACAATAGAATTCGATAAGTACAAATGAAAACAAATTTGCAAACTGGTGTAAAGGAAATAGCGAGAAGAGCGAATGTTTCTATTGGTACAGTAGATAGGGTATTACACAATAGAACTGGAGTTTCAAAAATGACCAAGCATAAAATATTGGCCATTATGAAAGAGCTCGATTACCAGCCTAATATTTTAGCACGCAGATTAGCGTCCAAAAAAGTATTACGCTTTGCAAGTTTAATCCCGGCCATCTCTACCGAAACCGAATTTTGGGACGCTCCGATCAAAGGCATTGAAATGGCCGAAGCCGAGATTAAGCAATTTGGAATTGTGATCGATAAATATTTTTATGACCAGAACGATAAAGAATCTTTTGTAAAGCAAACCAAAAACATCCTTAAAACAGAAATAGATGGCATATTGGTTGCGCCTATTTTTATTGAAGAATCTTTAGCCTTCTCTAAACTTTGCAACCTTAAAAAAATCCCACAAGTTTTCATCAACTCTGATATTCCTAACGAAGCCAGACTGAGCTACATTGGCCCTGATTTATTCCAAAGTGGCCATCTTAGTGCGCATATGGTAAATTATTTAGTTACCACAGGTGATAAAATCTTAATTGTAAACATTTCTAAGGAAATAGACAGCTACCATCACTTATTAAGAAAGGAAGAAGGTTTTATTTCGTATTTTAAAGATCATCAAAAACAGATAAGAATTATAAAAACAGATATCACACCCAACACCGACTACCACTCTATTTCTGCTCGACTTACTGAAATACTCGCAGAAAATAAAGATGTAAAGGCCATTTTTGTAACCAATTCTAGGGTTTTCTCTGTTGCACAGTTTTTAGAAAAAACAAGTCTGGAGCACATTTTTTTAGTGGGTTACGATTTCTTGTCCGAAAGTATCCAACACTTAAAAAAAGGAATAATCGATTTCTTAATCTGCCAAAAACCGCAAGAACAAGGCTATAAAGGCATTATGGCATTGTATCAAAATGTAGTTTTAAATGCAGAAGTAGAACCTACGTATTACATGCCGATAGATATTATCACGAAAGAAAATTATAAATCTTACAGGAATTAATGTCCTATTGCCTTCTTATACCTCAACAAAGCCTCTAAATAGTAATAATCAGCATACACAATTGGCGTATTGATTTCTGAATTCCCCGGCTTGTGCCCTACCGAGTGCTTTAAAATAAAATTATTATTCTCGTTTACTTTTGCCGTGTATGCCGGCGAAGCCAAACTGACCAACATTTGCTCTGCGGTAGAGAAATATAACTTTTTGTTCTCTTTACTATAAGAACTCAATTCTATTAATGCTGAGGCAACTATTGCTCCTGCAGACGCATCTCTTTCTTCGTTAGGAAGGTTTGGCGCATTAAAATCCCAATACGGTATTTTATCTTTCGGCAGGTTTGGATGGTTGATGATAAACTTAGCAATCCCCTCGGCCTGTTTAAGGTATTTTTTATCTTTAGTTTCCCTGTACATCATGGTGTAACCATACAAAGCCCAAGCTTGTCCGCGGGCCCATGCCGAAGAATCCGACGCCCCTTGATGTGTTTTTTTCCTAAAAACTTTAGTACCTGGCAAATAACAAACCACATGGTAACTGCTATAATCAGCTCTAAAATGATGTTTTAAGGTATTATCGGCATGAGTGATAGCGATATCGTATAATCGTCTATCTTTTGCTTGTTTAGCCGCCCAAAATAAAAATTCCAAGTTCATCATATTGTCTATAATTACCGGGTATTCGCAATCGGCATGTTTATCCCACGATTTAATTAAACCATATTTAGGATCGAAGCGTGTAGCCAATGCGTTTGCACCCGTTAACATCGGCTCTATATAGGCAGCATTTTGCGTTAAACGATAACCATTGCCAAAGGGACAATACAGCATAAAACCTAAATCGTGTGTACGGGTATTATTCTTTTCTTTTTCTACCGCTTTTGTCCACTTATTTGCCGCATCTTTCCATTTCGCCTCGCCAGTATATTCATATAAATACCATAGCGAACCACCAAAAAAACCGCTACACCACCATTCAGAAGTTCGATTATCTGGTGTTCCATCTTTCTTTGTAGATTGTGGAAATTGACTTGCATCTGGATGGGTAGCCAACATATTCACGTAGTGTTTAGCAGCAGTGTTAAATGCTTGATCTACGTTTACCAATGGCTTTTTCTGTGCAAATGCACCCGTAGTGGTAATTATTAAAATAAAAAGTAAAACATTTTTTTTCATGGCAGGATCTATATTTAATTGAATTGAAAACTTGTAGTGGCGCCTTTATCATCACCCTGGGGTAAAGTGATGGATGCATGTACTAAATTTAAACTAATACGTATTGCTGTTAACTTTTGTGTAGGATCTGAAACGGATACGGTAGGATTTTTACTCTTAATGGCTTTAACTAATAAAACACAAGGCTGATCTACTGTTATTGTACACCCTTCGGCGGTTAAACTCCCAGCTTCATAAAATACCACTTGCACCATTTGCAAATCGGTATGCGCTACGGCTTGCATAGCAGCAGTATTCACTATTATTTTTATAGCCAAAACCTTATTCATCTCGTTCTCGCTAATGCCTGGTTTTACGATATAGGCATAGGCTTGGTTAACAGGATCTACGCCATGGTTAAACCATAATTTGAATACCTTTCCTTTAACTTCATTTTTTGAGCGATTTGCATTAATAGTAGCCCAACTACCCCTTTGCTCATCATTTGTTAAGTTAATTTGGCCTTTATTTGGAAAATAGTAGCCTACACTATCGTGCCATACCCATTGGATAGCTGCACTTGTAAACCCTTTATTCGCCTCTACTAATTTATCATTTGCAAAGGCCTTTACCACACCTTTTTGCCAGGCTTGATTAACTGTGGTGGTGATTGGTTCTTTCGCATAACTATTTATCGCTGTACCAAGGCATACCACTTCGTCATCGAAAAAGAACCATGCTTTTTTAGCGGTTACTTCATTATAATTTAAATCGTAAACAGTTGTTCCATAAACCCCATCTGTTGTACCACCGATAAAAGCACCTACTCCTCTTTCGCCCCATTCGAGGGTGGTTTTTTGATCTACCACATAATCTCTGCCGGTAATACCTGGTATTTTATCCCATTCCCAAATGGGCATAATGTTAAAATATTCGTCGCCCTTTCGTTGAATATTGGTAGCACCATCTGGTAAAAATTTTCCAATTAAATTCTCTCGATTTCCAGCTTCGGTTCTAATGGTACGCTTAGAAACGGTACGCACATTAAAGGAATACGCTGGCCGGGTATGGAGCGTATAATCGCTTTTATAAAAATAAGAATGCGCAGGTTTAACCTGAAAAGATGGTGCTTGTGTTTGCAAAATCCGCTGTTCGGCCGCAGCTAAAATCTGTTCGTTATTTGGGTTTACCTGTTTTGCCAACGCCAATAGGTTGTGCTTTGAGGCTTTGCTGGTAATATTTAGCTTATCTAAAACTTCATTTCTAGAAATCCCCCGCCCTTCGGTATTAAAATCTATATACCGGCCTCTAATTGTTTTTAAATAGGTATTAATTAAATATTGATCCAATATTTTAAGTTTTTCTGCTGGCAAGGCATAACTCGTACCTATTAACCATGATGCAACTTTATACTCGCCAGTTAAAAAAACCTGCCCGTAGCTCGCTATCTGCAATTGGGGCCCATGTTGTCGGTATGAATAATCTGGCTGTAAACCTTCATTATTATTTAAAGTGATGGGCATAAATGCCTGATTAACGGCCGAATCCATTAAAATTTTATCTCTACTAATACAAGCCCTATAAAGCATATGAATAGCTATATCTAATTTATTGGCGCCAATTGCTTTTTCTACATTGCCCTGCTTCATGCGTACCAGCAAGGAATCTTGTAAAGGAGGCGGCAAAATTTTACTGCTTTTTAAGAGCATCAGTATTTCGCCGATAGCGGTTGGTGAAGCAATCTCATTTTGAAACCAATTGTTACTTGTTGGATTAACTTGCAACCAATATCGCAAAGCAGTGATCATTTTAGTTGGCGTTATGTTTTCTTGCAACGCAAATTGCTTAATCCGATTTAAATGCAATAGTGGTGCCCAATTGGTTTCGGCTTTTGATGCATAATCGATATCAGCCCAACTGCCATCTGCTTTAATGGATAAGTTGTGAGCAGTATCGGCATCCGTTTTTAAGTAAGCTATAATGCGCTTCTCGACACGTTCGAATTCATCTTGCCCATGCGCTACACTGATCATCAAACAAACCAGCACCAACACGAAATAAAATTTACGCCACAATTTGTTCATTTAAATTATTTAACCGTTACGTTTGTTGATTTATAGATATGCAACAATTTTTTCTGCCCAATTTGCTCAAAAGTTACCTTTTTTAACTGTCCACCCTGCACATCGTCCATCACAATCGGCA
>JACMOW010000199.1 GCA_014377775.1 Pedobacter sp.
GGAACAGTAACTCCTGTGAGAACAACATTTCCCGGAGCCGTTCCAATAACTACGGGTGCACCGCCCAATTTATCATTTAAAGTTAATGCAGCGGTATTCCCACCTGTTGATCCATTTACGGGTGCAGTAGTATCTGCTACTGCTACTATTACTGGTGTTCCCAAAGGCGTAGAAGTAACGCATTCTGGATTATTATAAACAATACCTGCATAAGTAGTAGCTGCACCATCAGTGGAAAGAAGCCTACCCGATAGAAATAAACCATCTCCTGAGGTACAAGCACCGCCATGGGAAAGAAATGTTCCTTTTAAATCAGAGGCAGCTCCTATGCTAACGGCACCAGTGGCAACTCCAGCTCCACCAATCCAAAAAACATTACAACGACGAGCGCCATTAGCTAAAATTATTTTTGATTGAGCCCCTACACTAAATGCCCCCGCAAATTTAAAAACAAATGTGGCATTGGGATTATTTTGAGCGTCTAAGGTGATAGTTCCTCCTAAAGAACCTGCACCATTCACAAAATAAACTCCAGCATTAATTATTTCTCCAGTACCAAAAGCCGCAGCATGGTTAGTTACCGTATTTGGTAGAGCCATAAGGGCGGTATAAGCGTTATCTACATCTGTTTTTGCTTGTGCTGTAGCAGCATTAGCAGTTTCAAAAGAGCCTATAATAACAGATGACTCATAACCAGATGAAGCACCAACATTTGTTCCAATTTTACCATTAATTCCGCTGGTACTGGTGTTTGATACAGCACCTGAACTGGTAAAAAGGGCATAGCTTGAGAGAATGCCCAAAACATCAACAGACGGGGCAGGACTACAGCCCGATTCACAAAATATTGGAATGGTGCAAGTGCCAAGAGGTGGACTAACAACCGCTCCAGCTCCAGTAGTTATCGCTCCTTCCAGGCTAAGCATTCTTCCTTCGAGAATAGCATCTGCCCCAATTCCTACAGCACCTATTTTTGCGAATAAAGTTCCTTTTAAATTAGCATTGGCCGCAACTGAAATAGCTCCATTAGCCATAAAAAAAACATTACAAGATTTTGTTCCTCCAGTTAAGGTTATCGTTGCCCCCGCTCCTGCGGTCAAGGCTCCGCCCCATTTTATTATAAAGAAAGCATTCGGATTGCCCCCTCCATTGAGCGTAAGGACTCCTGCTATAGATCCAGCACCAGGTATGGAATAAACGCCAGGTGCTAGCGTTTCGCCATTTCCAAAAGCAGGAGCATGAGTGGTAGGAAAGTCAACAAACTTGTCATAAAGATGAATATAAAACCTAAATAAATCGAATTTGGCTTGCAAAGTTGTCGCATTCGCATTGTAAGTATTGCCAGTAAAAGAAGGTGACGCACCAAATCCGCTAATTATTCCAACATTTGTGCCTACATCGCCAGTAAAGGATGCTCCAGTTCCATTTGCAACCCCTCCTGCTCCTGTGTAAGCGCCAAAGGAGGTAAGTATTCCTAAATTGGCTGTGCCATTGGGAGTCTGACTAAAGATTACGTTTGATAAAAATAATAGTGCAATGGTTATTACAGAAAGTAGTATTTTTTTCATGATAATTAATAAAATTTTTAAATATTTCCTTACAAAGATTAATGACAAAAAAACTTGTAAATTGTAAAAAACGTGTGTTCATTATGAATTTAGTGCGCAAAATTAATCTAATAAAAACAGAATTTCACAGGGCCAATACAAGAGGATGTTTAAAATTATATTTGGTATAATTCAGTTTCTGTTAAGTATTATTTGGCAATTGGTAAGTAATATCCATGCTTCGGCAGAATTTGTGGAGTGCCACCCAGTTGCTTTTCATAGTCTTTTGCGTGCCTTTGGAAGAATCCAAACCATATAAAAGTCCTTTCATTGACCCATCTCTATTTGACTGGAACGAAGCCTTTTGCCGATGGTGGTCTTGATGCGAATTCGACTTCTAACCCAACGACGTTATCATAAAACCAATCATAAAATACCTTTTTATGAGCATCATCTACCAGTAATTTTTGCATTCTATCCAAGTAACCTAAACAATATTCTACTAATAAATGAGCCTTAGTTCCATCGTGAATATCGGCAGCGTGAACAATAACACCCCAGACTAATCCAAGCGTATCAATAATGATATGCCTTTTACGACCATTAACGAGTTTATTACCATAATGCCTCTATTTTCGCTAATGAATGCAGCTACCTTAACTGATTGACTACAATCGGGCGGCGTTCCGCACACAATAAACTTGGCGTTTCTTTTTTACCTTGTCTCTTGCTTTCTAATTTATTTAAATTAGTATTGACACATTCAAAGGTTCCGTCCTTTTTCCACTTCCTGAAATAGTAGTAAACTGTCTCCCAAGGAGGATAATTATCGGGAATATTTCGCCATTGTGTACCTGTTAGTAGAATATAAAATAGAGCATCAATACGTCACGTAAATTATATTTTCGGTTTCTTTGATCGGTGACAATTTCTTTAATAATTTCCCAACGGGAATCGGTTATAACTTCATAACAAGTTTGCATATTTGATAAATTTCGTCGTTTAAAAGATAACAAACCGATTTCCTTTTTTGATTAAAAACTAATTTTCAAACATCTTCTAAATATTCCCAAAGTTTGGTCCATGGGCATAGCCGTGTGAGTGAAATGCACACAGTAAGGTGATAAACAATAGAAAGTGGTTTTAATGCGATAAAAAGTGGTTGTTTCAAGCATTTTGTTGATTTAACAAAATGTACAAACTCAACTCGAAAGATTAATTCATTCATAAAAATTTGCAATATTCATGGGTAATACAATGGAAGTGGTAAGCTGTAAAGTTGCAATTTTAATTCCCTAAAAATTGCGAATACGTTATATGTCTTACCATTTTGGTTTAAAATATATGGTTTAGGCTATTTTTGGTCTGGCTGTGCCCAAAAAGCTACCCGAGGCATGGAAATAGCTTACTTGGCAGTAATAGACGTAAAAAACCATACGGCGTTTCACTACTATGGTTGCAACTAAAGAAAAGTGCGAGTTTCACCACGACTTCCTCAGAATTTTTCGAGTCGAATAAAATCATGTTTGCACGATTCTCAAAGCCTTCAAAACAAATATTTTTGTTTCCCTACCCAATTTTTCGAGTTTTGATAAAACTTTTCACGGTTAAACGATTCACATCTAGTGTTCTGGCAATGGCAACCACCGCCACCTTTTTGTATAATAATTTTTTAATATCTTCTTCTTTGCCTGTCAGTTTGACTTCTTTATTTAAAGAACCTTTCGGGCGACCCAAACGCATACCCTCACTTTTCTTTCTAGCTAAGGCTTCCTTGGTTCTTTGTGAGATTAGATTCCTTTCAATTTCTGCCGAAAGAGAAAAAGCAAATGCTAATACTTTTGAGTTAATGTTGTTACCTAATTCATACCCTTCTTTAATAACAAAAACTTTAAGTCTTTTCCATACACTCGTGCAGGATGAACATTATCTCCATCAGATTTCTTCCTAATCGTGAAAGCTCACTAACCAGAAAAATATCTCCTTTCTCCATGCGGGTCAATAATCCCCCCACTTTTCGGTCTTTAACAGATTTAACCCCTGATGCGGTTTTTTCTATCCATTGGTCAATGGACAGTTTTTTAGTATCAGCATATTTGAGAATTTCATAGCGTTGGTTTTCAACGGTCTGTTTGTCGGTGGAGACTCGTAAATAGGCGTAAATCATGACTGAAATCTTTGATATTAAATTATACCTAATATTACACTAAACTTATACAATAATAGCCTAAAAATGTAGTCGTTAATCACTATCCATTTTTAACTAGTTCCAATGGAGGTTAATTATAACGATTTTATAGTATTTTGAACTGATGTACTATGGCAATTAAAGAGTTTATTTCGCAACAAGCCCGTAAACGTTTTGAAGAGCCACCCCAACTTAGCGAAACAGAGCGTTCCTCTTTATTAGTGATACCTCCTTGGGCAAAATTGGCGATTAACCAAATACCAAGTCCAACCAACAAAGCTGGATTCATTTTGCAATTAGGCTACTTTCGCCTAATGGGAAGATTTTTTCATCCTAAAACCTATCCTTCAAAAGACATTGATTTTATTGTTCAAAAATTCTTAGACGACCCCAATGAAGTTGATATCAATGAATATAAAACCAGTACCTATCACCGCCACAGAGAGATTATTTTACAAGGATTCGGTTTCAAGGCTTACACAAGTGATGGCAACATTCATGCAAACTTACTTGACGAAGCTACCAGAATGGCGGAGTGCCGCCCAGCAAGGAATCAAACCAAACAAGGTCTTATGTTTGATAATTTAGTGGCGTATTTATGGGAAAATCGTATTGAGATTCCTACCTATTACCAGCTCAAAACACTTATCCAAGAAGCATTTGAAACCGTTGAAAAAGAGCTTAACGATATTCTAAAACGGCATTTGACTCCACAAGATATTTCGCTGTTAGACAATTTATTCCAAAAATCTCCCTTTACCAAAATGGGGGCTGGAGTGGTGAAATATGATTTAACCTTATTCAAAAAGATTCCTGAGTCGATGGAGAACCAAGAAATTCTGAAAAGAGTGGAAATGTTTATCCAA
>JACMOW010000200.1 GCA_014377775.1 Pedobacter sp.
GCATTGTGGCAAAGGAGATGATTATCACTATCATGCAGCGCCACTTCATCTATCAACAACATCAGGCCTTAATCCTATTGCCTTTGCTTTAGATGGTTTCGCTGTTTACGGAACCAAAGAACCAGACGGAACTGCAATGGCCGCTTTAGATGATAGCCACGGGCATATCTATAATAGTGGAATTTACCATTACCATGGAACTGTAACCTATCCTTATGTAATAGGCTCTATGAAAGGGAAAGTAGTTACTGACCCATCAACTCAAGCACCAGAAAATCAGATTTTGCCTCAAGCTTTTTCATCTCCATTAAGGCCAGCAACCTCTCCATTAAGTGGCGCTTCTATTACCGCTTTTACAGCTAATGGTACAAACGCCTATTTGTTAACCTATAAAATTGGTACTAAAAACGGTTATATAAATTACTCTTGGGATGCTACCAATAAATACACTTTTATGTTCACAAGCCCAGATGGAGCGGTAACTTCTTCTACCTATCAAAGAAAGTAAATAACACTTTATTTAATAAATATGAAATTTATAGCAATAATTTTATTTGTACTAATTATTTCTTTTTCTTGTAAAAAAAGCAGCTCAAGTGCCGTAGATGATACATCAATAACTTATACTGGAACTGGTTCTGTAACCAAAGGTTTAGCGACTACTACTACAAGTAATTTGTACAGTTGTACTGGCGGAAGAGTAACGGCTGTAGGGACAATTAATTCTTCTGATGGGAAAAGCTGGATAGTGCCCGCAGAAAATAATTTTGCAACAGGTGTAAAACTACCTGATTTATATAATGAATGTAATGGGAAATCTCCGGCATCAATTGCTCAGGTTGATACCGCTTCTGTACCGATTACGGTAATAGATGCCGATGGAGAGATAATTACAGGTTATATTTATGGTGATAATTATTTCGAGCTCTATGTAAATGGTAAATTGGTAGGGGTTGATGCTGTACCTTTTACGCCGTTTAATGCAAGTTTTGTGAAATTTAGAGCTAAGCGCCCTATTAAATATGCCATTAAACTGGTGGATTGGGAAGAAAATTTAGGCATTGGAACAGAGTTAAATGGTGGCAATGCCAATCATCCTGGTGATGGTGGTTTTGCTGCTAAATTTAGTGATGGAACAGTAACCAACTCTTCTTGGAAAGCACAAACCTTTTATATTGCGCCACTAAGTAATCCTAATTGTGTGACCGAAACTGGTACTTCACGGATTTCTTCTGGTTGTGCATTACCAAGTAGCGCTGCAAATGCTTACGCTTTACATTGGGCTTTACCAACAAATTGGTATGCAAGTGATTATGATGGTAGTACTTGGCCAACTGCTGTTGCTTACAGCAGCGCAACTGTAGGGCCAAAAGTAGCCTATTCAAATTTTGCTCCTCAATTTGGAAATGCACAATTTATATGGTCTTCAAATCTTATTTTAGATAATTTGGTGTTAATCAGATACACAGGTAATTAAACATTTAACAGAAATAGTTTTAAATTAAAGAGATATGAAAGCAATTAATATCCTATTAGGATTTGTGTTTTTAAGCATCATGGCTTGTAAAAAAGATAGCAGTAGTAATACTCAAACTACTACTTCAACTTTTGAAGCATATAGTACTGCATTTGTTAACAATGGTACTTTCCCTAAGTTGTACACTTGTGATAGTACTGGTATATCTCCAACTGTATCTTGGAAAAATGCACCAGTTGGAACCAATGCTTATGCTATAACTATGCATACCATTCCGCCAACAGGAGACAAACATGTTTATATTGTTTTATATAATTTACCTGCTAATTTAAGTAGTATTGCTCAAGGGGTTTCCAATACAGGTGTTTTTGGGATTAATACAGTAAATGGAAAAATGAGCTATACACCACCTTGCTCACAAGGTCCTGGGGCTAAAATTTATATAATTACAGTGTACGCACTTTCAAAGCAGCCTGTAATTTCTGTAGCACCCAGTGCTGTTTCAATGGATGTATTGTTAAGTGCTATGAGTGGAATTACTTTAGGAACTTCAACGATCACGGTAAGTTATACCAGATAACGCTTTTGGATTATTAATTTGGATGAAGCGCTACAGAATGTAGGCTCACAAACTGAAATCCAGGGATAATCATCGGATTTTCCATTTGTAAAAGGCAAAATTTATTTGGTTAAAGGACAACCCGGGGGTTATCCATACGTAAATTGATTTTAAGAGTTTAAAAACTCTTTTCCATTCATGAATCTTTGGTGACGCCAAGCAAAACAAATGAACAGCTAACTTTAAAATCAACGCTGTCAGGGTTTTGAACCCTGACTGCATTCTACAATAAAATTTTTGGATGTTATGCAACAGAAAGATGAAAATCCTAAACTCCAATAAGAGTGAAATCTTTATAAAAATTATGCCTCACTAAAATAAACTCCTGCGGGGTGACATAATTTTCACTTCTTTTCCGGACACAGTCCTCGGTTTTCTAAAAGCATTTCAATGACCCTGCGGAACATTTAAACGAGATTGGGGAGGATAATGCCTCGTGGAGTATGAGTGAAAAGCCAGACTACCCCAACCCAAGAACCACAACCCTACCTTTTCAAAAAATAAATTTTTTCTATATTTGCAGCTCATTTAACACTGTTTGCAGCAGTATTAATGAATAATGAAAGCATACCAAACACTTCTTTATTACTGTTATAGCCACATCCAGGATGCGGAACAGTACAACGCAGATCATTTAAAATTTTGTAAATCTTTAGATTTAACCGGTCGCATTATTATTGCCTATGAGGGAATTAATGGGACAGTTTCGGGTACGCCGGAAGCTTGCCAAGCGTATATGGATTATATTTATGCCGATGGTAGGTTTAACGCAACTGAATTTAAAATTGATGAGGTTGATAAGCCTTCATTCATTAAAATACATTGCCGTTATAAATCTGAAATAGTTTATTCTGGACTTAAAGACCCCTCTTACATAAACCCAACCGAAGAAACCGGTAAACATTTAGAGCCAAAAGAATTTGCCGAAATGAAAGATCATAACGATGTGGTTATTTTAGATGTTAGGTCTAATTATGACCCTAGCATGGGTAAATTTAAAAATGCGGTGACTTTAGATATTGAGAATTTTAGAGATTTTCCCGAAATGATTAATGAGCTAGCACAATACAAAGACAAAAAAATATTGACTTATTGAACTGGCGGAATTAAATGTGAAAAAGCATCTGCTTTGCTTTTAAAAGAAGGTTTTAAAGATGTTTATCAGCTTCATGGAGGAATTATCAAATACGGTAAAGAAGCTGATGGAAAA
>JACMOW010000201.1 GCA_014377775.1 Pedobacter sp.
ATTGGCATTTGGATTAATAGAGGATAATATCTTTTAAATATTTACATTACTTGAGGCTGTTTCAATTTACAATTGGACAGCCTCTTTTGTTAAATAAACAGTATTAAATTCTTAAAATCTCTTCATTTTCCACTAAATTTACACATTAATAAAACCCTACAAAATGAAGAAAATAGCAGTTATCGGTTCGGGAACAATGGGAAATGGAATAGCCCATACTTTTGCGCAAAACGGATACGAAGTTAACCTGATCGATATTAACTTGGATGCATTAGGAAAAGGAATGTTAACGATTACTAAAAATTTAGACCGGCAAATTGCAAAAGGTACGCTAACTGAATTACAAAAAGCAACTACTTTGGCCAACATTACTACCCTTACCGATTTACAAACGGGAGTTGCTGACTCAGATCTTATTGTTGAGGCTGCCACTGAGAATTTAGATTTAAAACTAAAAATATTTAAAGATTTAGATAAATTTGCTAAACCTGAAGCTATTTTAGCCAGTAATACCTCTTCTATTTCCATCACCAAAATAGCTGCTGTAACGAACCGAAATACACAAGTTATCGGCATGCACTTTATGAATCCCGTACCCGTGATGAAATTGGTTGAAGTGATTAGAGGCTATGCAACCAGTAATGAAACCACAAAAACCATTATGGAACTCAGTAGAAATCTGAATAAAATTCCGGTAGAAGTGAACGATTATCCAGGTTTTGTAGCCAATAGAATTTTAATGCCCATGATTAACGAAGCCATATATAGTTTACATGAAGGAGTGGCTGGAGTACAAGAAATTGATCAAGTTATGAAATTGGGCATGGCCCACCCTATGGGCCCTTTGCAACTAGCAGATTTTATTGGTTTAGATGTTTGTTTAGCCATTTTGAAAGTTTTACAAGATGGATTTGGTAGCCAGAAGTATGCACCATGCCCCCTACTCGTAAATATGGTAATAGCCGGTAAAAATGGAATTAAATCTGGAGAAGGCTTTTATAACTACACCAATGGCGTAAAAGATGCAACTGTAGCAGATAAATTTTTGTAGTTTTAAACCATGAACGAAAACCTCGACCCGTCTGACGAAAATTTGAGCCCTTTAGAACGCGAGATTGAAAAGGTGCTCCGTCCACAGGTTTTTGAAGATTTTACGGGTCAGGAAAAAATCATGGAAAACCTCAAGATTTTTGTAAGTGCTGCAAAACTCAGAGGAGAAGCTTTAGATCATGTATTGCTTCATGGCCCACCTGGGTTAGGAAAAACCACACTATCTCATATCATTGCCAATGAAATGGGGGTTGGCATTAAAGTAACTTCAGGGCCAGTTTTAGATAAACCAGGGGATTTAGCAGGGTTATTAACTAATCTCGAAGAAGGTGACATTCTTTTTATTGACGAAATTCATCGGCTTAGTCCACTAGTTGAAGAATACCTTTACTCGGCCATGGAAGATTTTAAGATTGATATAATGTTAGAGAGCGGTCCGAATGCCCGTTCAGTTCAAATTAATCTTAATCCCTTTACCCTTGTTGGCGCTACCACGCGCTCTGGATTGTTAACAGCTCCATTAAGAGCCCGTTTTGGTATCAACTCTCGCCTTGCCTACTATGATGCAAAGTTATTAACCACAATTGTTTTGCGTTCGTCTGAAATTTTAAAAACGCCCATTAGTGATGAAGGTGCTTATGAAATTGCTAGGAGAAGTAGAGGAACCCCTCGTATTGCCAATGCACTTTTACGTAGAACGAGAGATTTTGCGCAAATTAGAGGAAACGGAAATATTGACACCGAAATTGCCCGCTATGCGTTAACTGCTTTAAATGTTGATGAGCACGGTCTCGACGAAATGGACAATAAAATTTTATTGGCCATTATTGATAAATTTAAAGGTGGGCCAGTAGGTTTAAAAACCATTGCCACCGCCGTTGGCGAAGACGATGGCACAATTGAAGAAGTATATGAACCATTCTTAATTCAAGAAGGCTTTTTGATGCGTACAGCAAGAGGACGTGAAGTAACCGAGGCTGCTTACAAACATTTAGGCCGAATTAAACTAGGTCAAACTGGTAAATTATTTTAATCTTAATTAGTCATATTATTTCTAAAGTAAATGAAATAAACTACCAGTAAGATAATCACTATAATCGGAATAATCCACTTCATAGCCACCCCAGCACCTTTATTATCTGGCTCATTAACTGTTGGCGCAGGTCCAGGATTTTCTTTATGCGCTTCGTAATCGGTTTCTACTGGAACTGGAGTTTGATGTGTATCTTCTTTTTTACTTTCCATGATATTGAGGGTTAAATAAACTAATCGCTAGTTTAATAACAAACCAAAGCTTTAAAATGTTTTTAAAGCAAATGGCTATCTTTGTTAAACCATGTACAATAAGGCTACAACACACAGTGAGATGATTAAAACCGAGGCAGTTCGACTAGGGTTTATGGCCTGTGGTATCTCAAGAGCTGAATTTTTAGAAGAAGAGGCGCCAAGATTAGAAAATTGGCTAAAAAATAACCATCACGGTGAAATGAGTTACATGGAAAACCATTTCGATAAAAGATTAGACCCACGATTATTAGTTGAGGATGCAAAATCAGTAGTCTCATTAACCTTAAATTATTTTACGGATGAGAAACAATTGGATTCAACTGCACCTAAAATTTCAAAGTATGCCTATGGGGAAGATTATCATAATGTAATCAAAGAAAAGTTAAAAGAATTAATGGCCTTTATTAAGGATGAAATTGGTGAAGTTGCTGGGCGTTGTTTTGTAGATTCAGCTCCTGTAATGGATAAAGCTTGGGCTCAAAAATCGGGTTTAGGATGGCGTGGTAAAAATTCAAATCTAATTAGTAAAGAAGCTGGTTCATTTTTCTTTTTAGCCGAACTGATTATCGATCTCGAATTGGAATACGACTCGCCGTTTAAGGCCGATCATTGCGGTTCATGCACCCGGTGTATTGATGCCTGCCCTACAGATGCCATTATTGCACCTTATGTGGTTGATGGAAGTAAATGTATTTCTTACCTCACCATCGAGTTAAAAAATGAAATACCAACCGCATTTAAAAACAAGATGGAAAATTGGATGTTTGGTTGCGATATTTGTCAGGATGTTTGCCCTTGGAATCGTTTCGCAATACCCCATCAAGAACCTGCTTTTAAACCAATTGATGAACTTTTACAATTTTCAAAGCACGATTTAATAGAAATGACGGATGAGGTATTTAAAAAAGTATTTAATATATCGGCAGTTAAGCGAACAAAATTTAATGGGTTAAAAAGGAATATTGATTTTTTGAGATAATTAATTCTATTTACCAAACTTCATTTTCAGTTGTTCCAACATATCAGTAGTTACAACGGCAGCAGGTTTTTGTCTTTCTTGAGGTGTTACTGGTTTTTTATCCTGAAAAACGGCTGGTTTCGAAGCTTTTGCATGTCTTTGCTCTTCTTTCTTTTTCGACCACCGACTCCAAATCTCATCTAATTTCTTTTTGGTATACAAGGGAAAATCACCTTGTTTCATCCAAGCGTAGTAACTTGGTTCAGTATCAAAAATATTTTCAACAGTTTTACCTTTATGCTTTCCAAAATTGATAACTTCTTCTCCATTTTCATTATACACCATTCTACCTGCAAAATCTACTGGATTATGCAGATTGGTAAACTGGTGTAAAGCTTCCACATCATTAACCACTGGCGCAGAAATATTACCTTGTTTATCTTCAAAATTCTTGTCTTTGTAGCGATGTAATTGTGCTAACAGCACCTCATAGGTTGCTTTTATATCAGCCTCTGCACTATGCGCATTGATAATTTCTTCTCCGCAGTAAAATTTATAGGCCGCCTTTAGCGTACGTTGTTCCATTTGGTGGAAAATATTCTGTACATCTACAAATTTCCTACCAGCCATGTTAAAGTCAACCCCAGAACGTAAAAACTCTTCTAAAAGCATTGGGATATCGAATTTGTTCGAGTTGTACCCTGCTAAGTCGGCATCATCCATAAACGCCGCTATTTCCTTTGCCACTACCTTAAAAGTTGGTTCATTTACAATATCCTCATCATAAATACCATGAATTAATGAAGAAGCCAAAGGAATTGGCATTTCAGGATTAATACGCATGGTTTTAATCTGCTCAGTTCCATCTGGCATTGCCTTAAGTATGGCAATCTCAACAATACGATCTGCCCCTACATTTATACCCGTTGCTTCAAGATCAAAGAACGCCAAAGGGCGTTTTAAATTTAATTTCATTATTTTATCGGTCTCTTCTTAAAAAAAACTAAACTACTAAACTATATCTTTAATAAACTATATTTTCTGATATAAGTTTTCCTTATTTTCGCTCGGCAATACTATTAATTTAAATCCAAATTTTAAGGCATTTTATAAAAAAATCTACACATGAAGTTTTTAAATTACCTTAAGCCGATTAGCTTAGATACGTTAAAATAATAATTCCTAAGCCAATACCAATAATCATGATGAGATACATTAAGATTTCTGTGGTTGCAAATTTCTTATATTTAGTCCAGAAGGAATCGTTTTCATTCATTATACTATTTTAAAAGTTTATTTACTTGTTCTTCCACAAATTTACGTTTTGGCTTTTTCTTTACATCTAATTCATTGTCTATATCGCCTTTATAGGTAATCAAAAATCCATTTGCTTTTTTTTGTAGAACAATAGCGGTAGGTGTGGTTTGAACGCCCAATAAAGTAGTGTACTTAAATTTTGAATCAGATAAATAAGGGAAAGTAAAGCCTTTTTTTATCGCTAATTTCTTCATCTCTGGCAACGCATCTAGTGGGTATTGTTCAGGATAATCACCATAAGGACCGATTGCAACCACTGGATAACCTTTAACTTTATACCTTTTATCTAAGTCCATAATTCGCTTTTCATAAGCCTTACAATGATCACAACTTGGGGTCATAAAAACCACAATAAATCCTTTTGCTGCCCTTTGCGATTTCAAATCATATTGAACGCCATTGGTAGTTTTTAACGAAATGTTTGAAAGAATTTGACCGGGTTTTAAGGCTACTATTTGTGCTTGAAGCGACATTGAGATACCAATGTATAATGAGAGAGAAAATAGTAATTTACGCATACATTTATTTTAAGGTTCCTGTTTTTACGATTGCTTGCTGGTAGATCGGTAATTTTAAATCATCAACAACCACGCCACGTGTTGTAGAAGCATGTACAAAAAAATCATTATTTAAGTAAACGCCAACGTGATCTACTTCATTGCCTCCGAAAGCAAAAAAGATAAGATCACCTTCTTTGAGTTTATTTTTATCTCTTTTCTGAATCATTTCTGCTTGGTCTTTCGATCGGCGAGGTAAAGTTAAGCCATAAATATCTCTTTCTAAAATAAAAGCAAAGCCAGAACAATCTATTCCCTTTTTATCCATACCCCCTAACTGGTACTTTACCCCAGTCCAATCGGTAATAAAACGATATAAATCCTTACTTTTTAAATTTGCCATTACCTCTGCAGCCCTTGCAGCTTTGGTGGTAGAGATGCTGTGCTTTTTTGTGCCGCATGAAGCGAGGATTATTAGAGCAAGTAAAAATAATAGTTTATTTTTCATTACCGAATTAAGTTTTTATCAACCTCTGTATCTCGTCCAACTTCAACAATGCTTCAACTGGAGTTAATAAATTTACATCCAAGTTATTAAGTGTATCACGTATTTTAATCAAAACAGGATCATCAACTGCGAACATTTGTAGTTGGTAGGCCTGATTTTGAACCTTTTTAATGCTATCCTTAATGCTTTGTCCCTCTGTTCGGTCTATTTCTAATCGTTTTAGGATCTCATTTGCTCTATTTATCAATTTAGAGGGCATTCCAGCCATTTTTGCTACATGTATACCGAAACTATGCTCGCTCCCTCCAGGCACTAGCTTACGCAAGAAAATTACCTTGTTAGACATTTCCTTAATTGTTACATTGAAATTTTTAATACGGCTCATCGTATTTTCCAATTCATTCAACTCATGGTAATGCGTAGCAAATAAGGTTTTTGGTCGCGCCGTAGGATGCTCATGTAAAAACTCGGCAATCGCCCAAGCAATCGAAATCCCGTCGTAGGTACTTGTTCCCCTACCAATTTCATCCAATAAAATTAAGCTTCGATCGGAGATGTTATTAAGAATACTTGCTGTTTCGTTCATCTCTACCATAAACGTACTTTCGCCGCTCGATAAATTATCAGATGCACCAACCCTTGTAAAAATTTTATCTACCAATCCGATTTTAGCTGATTTTGCAGGAACGAAACAGCCCATTTGAGCCATTAAAACAATTAATGCAGTTTGCCTTAAAATGGCCGACTTCCCCGACATATTCGGTCCGGTAATGATGATAATCTGTTGACTCTCATTATCTAAATAAACATCGTTAGTGATGTATTCATCGCCCGTTGGCAACTGTTTTTCGATAACCGGATGACGGCCACCTTTTATATCTAAGTCCTTTTTATTATTTAATTCAGGCTTTACATAATGGTTATTCACGGCCAATTGCGCAAAACAAAGCAACACATCCAACTGCGCAATTAAATAGGCATTAAGTTGTATTGGTTTTATAAAGTGTGCAACTTGATGCATTAATTCGGCATACAAACGAATTTCAATGGCCTGTATTTTCTCTTCTGCACCTAATATCTGTTCCTCGTATTCTTTTAACTCTGGCGTAATGTATCGCTCTGCATTTACTAAAGTTTGCTTACGAATCCAACTTTCAGGAACTTTATCTTTATGGGTATGGGTAACTTCCAAATAATAGCCAAAAACATTATTAAATGATATTTTTAAAGATGGGATACCCGTAATGGCTGCTTCTCTTTTCTGAATTTCGACCAAGTATTCTTTCCCACCAAAAGCTATTTTACGTAAACGATCAAGGTCCTCATCAATGCCATCGGCAATAACATTTCCCTTAATTAACAATGCTGGCGGATCGGGCTGTAGTTCCCTTTCCAATTTCTCCCTAATACTTAAACAAGGATTTAACTGATTAGCCATTAACATTAAAAAAGGATCTTTAGTTAACTCGGCAACTTTTTTAACTTCTTCGATATGCGATAGTGCGCGTTTAAGCTGAGAAAGTTCACGCGGACCAGCTTTCTGTAAACCAACCTTAGAAATTAAGCGTTCTAAATCGCCAATGGGCTTAATGTGACTTAAAAATTCTTGCAAAAGCACATCATGTTTCACCAAATAAGCTACCATACCCAATCGTTCTTGTATAGGCTTTAGTTC
>JACMOW010000202.1 GCA_014377775.1 Pedobacter sp.
CAAGGTAGTACATTTTATTCAGATCAATATGCTCCTCCGTATGGCACTCCTGCTATTTCTGGAAGTTGTAAATGGGTAAGACAGAGCAATACCATTTGTGCAACCAGAAATTATGGAGGGACTAATTACGATCTGTATCCTCATAAATACATTTGCAATGCACCGCTTGATGATAATATTGGGCTTCTATTTTTGACTGCAGGTTTTTTTGGGGTGTATTGGATTAAACGAAAACCTCAGGTTATTCTATAACTACGCCCTATCATCCCTAATGATATTCGTCTAATGTAGTCGTCAAAGAAATATTTTTTGAAAACTCTATGCTATCTTCAGCTACCGCAATTCTGCATGTTTCAGCAATGTTTGTATTAAACATAGGTATCCTAATTGTTTGATGATAAATGTTTTTAACCTTTTCTTCTCATTTTATTAAGTTATTTTTCGTTCCAATAAATATTGGGGCATGAAGATTGTAATTGATTATTTTTACTTAACTAGGAGTTAAGTAAAATGGTTGTCTTAGTTAAGTCTACATCATTAATTAAGCTAAAATAATTACCACAATGAAGAATACAGATTTTTACAACCTTTTCGAATTGGTTCCCCAGCCGATGTGGATATTTGATATAGAAACGTCATATTTTTTAGATGTAAACCTCGCTGCAGTAGAGAATTACGGCTATAGTAAATTAGAATTTTTGAAGATGACAATCTTTGCAATTAGTCCAAAGAAGGATGAGAAATTAGTAGTAAGGCAGGTTAAAGAAAGCCAGAAAACTGGTGTGTTTTTTAAACATGCCTTTAAACATTTAAGAAAAAATGGCGAAGAGATTTTTGTTGAGATTCAAAGTAGTAAAATTAAATATAAAAATACAGATGCTAAATTGGTTTTAGCAATTGATATTACAGAGAAATTACAGGCTGAACAAGCACTTTTGATGAGCGAACAACGATTTAAAGCACTTGTTCAAGATGGTTCAGACATGATTACCATTATCGACCAAAATTTTAATTACACTTATGTAAGTCCAGCCTCACTACGTGTTTTTGGCGCTAAACCTGAATTTTTTATTGGAGAAAATGCATTTCAGTATATTCATAGAGATGATTTGCCAAAGATAAATGAACAAGTCAAGCAGATTTGGAAAAAAAGACAAATTCAACTATCTCCTTATCGTTATCGTTACATGAATGGAGATTGGCTTTGGATAGAAACTAAGGTAACCAATTTATTAAATGACCCTGCGGTTAAGGGGATCGTTTGCACTTCTAAAAATATTACCGAAAGAATAGTAAATGAAAAAAATATTCAAGATAATATAGAGCGGTTTAATATGGTTTCGAAAGCTACAAGCGATATTATTTGGGATTGCAGTTTTATTGATAATACAATTGTTTGGAATAAAGCTATTGATGGTATTTTGAAGTATGAAGGAGTGCAACAAACAACAATCACCTGGTGGAAGGATCATATTCATGTTGAAGACAGAGACAGGGTAGTAAAAGGCCTAGAAAAACACCTTTTAAATCGGATAGAGAAGTGGAAGGATGAATACCGATTTTTATGTGGTGATGGAAGTTATAAATACATATTTGATCGCGGCTTTGTAATATTAGATAACGAGGGTAAACCTACTCGGATGATTGGTGCAATGCAAGATATTACTAAGCGCAAAGAAGAGGAACAATGGTCCAAACTATTAGAATCAGTAGTAATTAATACCTTAGATGGTGTCTTAATTACAAATGTTGCACCATCTCCTGGTCCATATATCATTTATGCAAACGATGCAATGCTACAAATGTCGGGCTATAGCCGAAAGGAGCTGATTGGAAAACCCGTCGTTTTTTTATATGGGCAATATAGTGAGCAAGAGGGACTAAAGGAATTGAATAAAGCAGTAACTAATCAAACTGATTGTACCGTAGAATTGTCTAGTTACACAAAATCAAGGTTAAGCTATGATGTAAGTATTACTATTTGCCCGGTACTAGATAGCCAAGGAAAACTAACCAGCTGGATTAGTATTCAAAGAGACATCACTGATAAAAAAAAATATGTTGAAGAAATAGAGCATCAAAATAGAAGATTAAAAGACATTAGGTGGTTACAGTCTCATGGTGTGAGGGCTCCATTAGCTAGAATAATGTCGCTAGTAGATTTATTAGAAACAAAAAATGTTGAAGCAGAGCGATTGGAATTGATGAAATATTTGAGGATTTCTGCAAATGAACTCGACGAAATTGTTACCCTTATTGCTAACCAAACTCCAACCGAATTTAGTTTAAATAGATCATAAAATGGAAAATGGACAAAACCTGAATGAATTTGAAATTCAATCCATTGCGATGCTATTGATAAAAAAATAAATCTTAATTTAGACTTCTAATAAATCCAAACTTTGTTAATTTGAATTTAAAGTCTTACATAGAAAGCGGTATCATAGAATGGTATGTGCTTAATGATTTGCCTGTTGATGAAAAGCGAGGGTTCGAGCGCATGCTTCGTACTTATCCAGAATTGAGAGAGGAGTTAAATGCAATAGAATTAGCCCTACAAAGCTATGCCACATCTCAAAAGATTATGCCACCCCATTATTTACAAGAAAAAGTAGTTAAATCGTTGTTAAACTTGGAAAAGGAAAAGGCGATGGATATCGAGGATTTACCCCTCATTGATCGATTTTCCGACTATAAAAATTGGTTGCCAATGGTAGAAAGATTAGGCGAATTGCCGTTAGCAGATGATGGTAGATGTGTTAAGATTCTTCGCTGTGATGAACAAGTTACCCAAACACTTATCGTATCTACTACTGATATTGAAGAAGAAACGCATGAAGATGAATACGAAAGTTTCTTAATACTTTCTGGCGCATGTAAATGTACCATCGGAGATAACATACGGTTTATGGAAGCTGGAGATTACATGGAAATTCCACTACATATGTTACACAATGTAGCACTAGTTTCGGAAAGTGTAGTGGCTATTTTGCAACGGATAAGAAGATAATATTCGATCTATATTTTAAAACCAAATAATTGCATTCAGTTATAAATTTCGACTCCTGAAATATTAAAGGAAGTTATTAAATGGATGAGCATTTTTTCCCCAATTCGTGGAATTAATCCGTAATTTTGAGTAAAAATGTCTACACTTTTTCAGTTATATTGATTTAATTATAACAAGTTAGACGGTTATATCTACTTCATTATCAGATAAAAGTTTAGCGCCTAAATCCTAAACGCTATTTGTTATTATCAATTTAAAATGCATTCATTTATTCTTAAAAATTTGGCTTTCTATTTGAGTATGTTATGATGCGCAATTTGGTAATGTTTATCAATAGCCCAATAATATATGGTTTTAATATAACAGAGTTCGGAGTGATGGAATGTAAGAACAAAGTAATGATTGTTGATGATAACCCGATTGACCAATTGATAACGGAATATATTCTGAAATTGAATCATAAAAAAGGAGATATCATTATTACAACCAGTGCAAAAGAAGCACTTGATTACTTAGCGTCAAATGCAAATGTGCCTGAGGCTTTACCATCACTAATTTTTCTTGATCTGGATATGCCCGTTATGAATGGTTTTGATTTTCTACAGCAATTTAAAGAGTATGCGGAAGAAGTGAAGCAGGGATGTAGGATTGTTGTAATTACGGCCTCGGATGTAATTGCTGATATAGAAAAAATGAAATCAGACCCACACGTAATTAAATTAATCGCAAAACCACTTCATAGATATTCATTAGTTTTATAGTTTATAAACTACTGAATAATCATAATTAACCTCTTCAAAATTTTAAGACGTTTTTTTATACAAGAAATTATACTGTATATTGCGAAATCATGATCCAAATTTTATAGCAGTTTTTTATGAAGAAAGTTACAGTATTCATTTTATTAATTAGTTTTACTTTGGTGTTAAAAGCGCAAACAAATGCAGAGCGAAAAGTGCAAATTTTGGTTGAGAAATTGAGATTAGCAATGATCAGTGGCAATAGAGCCGACTTGGAAACATTAGCTAGTAAAGATTTGAGTTATGGGCACTCGGGCGGTAAATTGGAAGATTTTGCAGCATTTGTTGAAGCTTTAGCCAGCGGAAAGTCAGATTTTGTAAGCATAGATTTTGTAAAACAAACCCTAAAAATTTCTGGCAGAACTGCTTTAGTTCGTCATGAACTAAATGCAAAAACAAACGATGGTGGTAAGCCAAACGAGGTTCACTTAGGAGTATTATTAGTTTGGCAAAAGGAAGGTAAAGCATGGAAATTATTAGGCAGACAAGCATATAAGCTTCCTTAATATTACCTTACGCACAAATCAGTTTCCAATATTCGTTTTTCAAATTCCTCAACTGGATATTTCGCCTCTATTAACTGTAAAAGCATTTCTGTAGCCATTTGGCCAATGTCAAATGCAGGTTGCCTTACAGAGGTTAATGATGGATTGAATAAATCTAGCACGTCTGAATTACTAAAACCTGCAATTGCCATATCGTTAGGCACAGCTATTTTTAAATTTTTAAACACACTTAAACAACCTGTACTCAATCGATCGCCAGCTACAAAAATAGCATCAGGTTTTTCTTTAAGTCCCATTAATTCCTTTATAGCGGTTTCTGTTTCTGTGTATAGCATTCCGCCATGTAAACAATGCTTAATATATTGAGGGTTTACGGCTAGTCCATTATCCTTCAAAGCAGCTTCATAGCCCGATAAACGTTCAATGCTAATGGATAAGTGACTCGAACTGGTTAAATGAGCTATTCTTTTATATCCATTTTTAATTAAATAATCAGTTGCTTGATAAGCTCCTTTTTCGTTATTCGCAATCACTTTATGGGTATTAATTGCATCGGCCACACGATCAAAAAACACGATAGGTAAGCCCCGTTCGTGTAAGTGGGTTAAGTGAGAAATATCTGTCGTTTCTGAAGACAATGAAACCAATAAGCCATCTACTGATCGTGAAGCCAAATGTTGCACATTAATGACTTCACGATCATACGATTCATGAGTCTGAGAAATAATAACGTGATAACCTCTATCGTATGCAATAGATTCGATTCCATTAATTGCTTGAGAAAAATAGCTGTTTGCCACTTCACTCACAACTACACCAATAGACTTACTTCTGCGCTCTTTTAAACTTAATGCAATAGGGTTGGGTTGGTAATTAATTTCTTTGGCGTAAGCTAAAACAACTTTTTTAGTAGCCGCACTAATTTCATGCGTATCCCTCAGCGCTCTTGAAACTGTAGAAGTAGACAGCCCCAAGGCTTTAGCAATATCTTTAATGGTTACGGGCTCAAACATGATTCAACGCTATAAAAAATGATTTTATAATAATACTATATTTTTACAAGCTTAAAGATAACTTTTTCCATTGAATTTCGGCAACGTTGTCGGGAACGATTGCATAAATTTAGTGTACTACACTATCATGGTTTTTAAAAAAAACAATGTAGACTTGTTAACGGAAGACCGTATAGGTTAACTAAACACAACCAAATATAATAATGTATGAAAAAATTTTTACTGTTCCTTTGTGTGCTTGCTATGGGTTTAGGCATTGCAAAAGCACAAACAAGACAAATTTCTGGTAAGGTAACAGAAAAAGGTACTGGTGTTGTTTTGCCAGGTGTTAGCGTAATTATAAAAGGAACTAAAGTTGCAGTAAGTACGGATGATAAAGGTGCTTACAAACTCCCAGTGCCATCAAAAGGCACAATTACACTTGTATTTAAATCCGTTGGCTTTTCAGATTTAGAAATTGAAGTTGGTGCAAAAACGCAAGTTAATGTAGCTTTAGAAGAAAATTCTACTTCTTTAAATGAAGTAAATATTGTTAATATAGGTTATGGTACTGTTCGTAAAGAAGCATTAACAGGCTCTGTCTCGTCTGTTTCTGCGAAGGATTTGGCAGATTTTCCAGTAGGTACAGCCGCAGAAGCGCTTGCTGGTAAGCTTGCTGGTGTTACCGTAACAACCACCGAAGGTAGTCCTGGTGCCGAAATACAGATAAGAGTTAGAGGGGGAAGTTCATTAACTGGTGATAATTCTCCATTGTATATTGTTGATGGAATTCAAGTTGAAAACGCTTTATCAATCCTATCACCAAATGAAATACAGTCAATTGATGTCTTAAAGGATGTGGCATCTACATCAATATACGGGAGTAGAGGTGCAAATGGAGTAGTTATTATCACAACAAAAAGCGGCAAGGATGGCAAAACAATTGTTTCATTCGAAACTTACGCAGGTGCCAGACAAATTGTAAATGAACTTAAGGTAATGAACCCTTTCCAGTTTGTTTCTTACCAGTATGAGCTTTACAATAATAATACCGCACAAGATGTAAAAGACTCATTTACTAAAAAGTATGGTACTTGGGAAGATTTGGAGATTTATAAAAATATCCCTAACATAGATTGGCAAGATAGAGTTTTTGGGCGCCAAGCGTTTTCCAATACTCAAGTATTGAACCTTTCAGGTGGTACAAAAACAACAACTTTTAATTTTAGTCTAAATAATTTGCAAGAAGAAGGTATTATGCTCGAATCGGGTAATCGTCGTACACTTGCATCTTTCCGTTTTGATCATAAAATTTCTGAAAAAATTCGTGGAGGTATTAATGTACGTTACAGTCGCCAACGTGTAGATGGGGTAGGTACTACAAGCACTGGGTCTCAAGGTACCAATCGCTTGAGAAATTCAGTTCGCTATCAGCCTTATTCTGGTGGTGGTGACTCAGGCGATTTATTTGATGCAGATTTTTTAACTACGCAGCTTTCTAACCCAATTTCTTTAGCTCATCAGGAATTAAAATACGATTATCGAAATGATTTAATTAGCAGTGCTTACGCTAGCTATCAAATTTTAAAAAATTTAAACATTAGATCAACTATTGGATTAAATTACAGAGATAGAATAGTAAACGGCTTTAATGGTCCTTTAAGCGGCTTAGCTAGAAACAACGCAGGCCTACCAGCCATTACACTCGAAAATTCTGATGGTACAACTTTTATCAATACGAATACATTAAATTATAAACCGAAATTGGGTACTAATCACGTCTTGGATTTATTAGTGGGACAAGAATTAAATAAATACGATGTACAATCGGCAAATAGCACTATAAAATGGTTTCCGATTAATATTACTGCCGCCGAAGCATTTGCCAGTATCCAAAAGGCTGAACCACCAGTGGGTTCTGTACAAGACAAGCCAACAACAGCAACTGGTGGGTCTCGCCAACTGTCATTTTTTGCCAGAGCATCTTATTCTTATAAAGCCAGATATTTAGCAACATTAAATTATCGTAGAGATGGATCTTCTTTCTTTGCAAAAGGTAAAAGATGGGGTGATTTTCCTTCCGCTCAAATCGCCTGGCGTGTTTCTGAAGAAGAGTTTATTAAAAGTCAGAATTGGGATTGGTTGGGTAGCTTTAAAATTCGTGCAAGTTATGGTATTGCAGGAAATAATAGAATTGGGCAAGATTTGTTTAGAACATTATTTTCAGCGAACTCTATATCAGGTGGTTATGCAGCTTCAGATGGTTCAGTAACAACAGGATTAATTGCAGGAAACGTTTTAGCTAATCCTAACATAACTTGGGAAAAAAATATCTCTGGCAATTTGGGATTTGACATGGATTTATTCGATAATAGAATTTCATTGGCTGTAGACCTTTATGATAATCGGACAAAGGATCTTTTGCTAAATGCAAATATTCCACCTATTAATGGCTACAATACTCAGCAACAAAATGTCGGTAAAACTCAAAATAGAGGACTAGAAATTCAGCTGAATGGTGTGGTTGCTAAAACAGCTAGTTTCACTTATAATATGGGCCTTAACTTCTCATTCAACAGGAATAAAATTCTTGAATTGCAAAATGGCGTACAATCTTATGTTGCGCAATCTGGTTGGGTAAATAGCTTGGCCGATTTTAAGATCGAAGTGGGTAAACCGGTAGGTCAGTTCTATGGTTTTGTTTCTGATGGTCGTTATGTGGTTGATGATTTTACGACCACTCAAAATGCAACAACTGGCGTTTATACTTATGTCTTAAAACCAACTATCGCAAATAGTAGAGTATTAATTGGTAACAGAGAGCCTCAGCCTGGTGATATGAAAGTAAAAAAATTGTCGGCCGGAACAAGCATGATGATTGGGGATGATGATAAAACAGTATTGGGTACTTCTCAACCTAAATTTACAGGGGGATTTAATAATCAATTTGCCTATAAAAATTTCGACCTGAGTATATTCATGAATTTTTCAATAGGCAGTAAGGTTTATAATGCAAATACCATAGAATTTTCGTCTCAATATAATGTTAGAGATAATAATCTATTGGCTACGATGAATGATCGATGGAGAAATTTTGATGGCAATGGCGTAAAAATTACAGATCCAACGCAGTTAACCGCTATAAATGCCAATACTACATTGTGGACACCAACACCTGGTAATTATACACTAACCTCGTATGCTATAGAAAATGGTTCCTTCTTACGTATCAGTAATGTAACTTTAGGCTACTCTTTACCCATAAGTTTTGTAAAACGTAGTGGTTTTATTTCTAAATTGAGAGTATATACTACAGTAAACAACTTATATACCATTACAAATTACACAGGCTACGATCCTGAGGCAAATACCCGTAGATCTAACCCATTAACTCCAGGTATTGATTACGCAGCTTATCCGCGTAGCAGATACATATTGGCAGGTATTAATTTAACGTTTTAATCATTTAAATTCAAAAGATAATGAAACATAAATTTATAAATATTGCTTCTTTAGTTATAGCTATAGTAGCAATGATCATTACGCCTTCTTGCAAGAAAGTGTTGGATTTTGAATCAGATTCATCTTCATCTGAAGTAGTTGTTTTTGAAAGTACAACGTATACAAATTCTGCACTAATCGGAGTTTATAACAAACTAATTGGAGATAACGGTTACGGTAGCCGAATAGCAACATTGTTCGGTCTTACCGCCGACGATTTTAAGACATCTGGAAGCTACGCCTCAGCAGATAGGCGTGGTATTAGCATGTACGGTGCAAGTTCAGATAATTCAGATTTGATTAATCCATTTGCACAACTATACGCTGGCATAGAAAGAGCAAACATATGTATTAAATATATTCCCGCTAGTAATTTATATACAAACGGATCTGCTACTGATCAGGCTGCAATGAAGCGTTATTATGGTGAAGCGCTTGCCTTAAGAGCGCAATTTTATTATGAATTGATTCGCAACTGGGGAGATGTGCCTCAACGCTTTGTACCTGCTGCCTTTGCCGAAACACTTTTTCCAGGAAATGCAGATAGAGATTTAACCTACGATCAAATTATTGCAGATCTTAAAATTGCACAGGATTTAGTGCCTTGGAGATCTGAAATTTCAGATTATGGTAGTTATCGTTTTACCAAAGGCGCAATTAAGGCCTTAAGAGCAAGAATAGCTTTGGCTAGAGGAGGCTATTCTTTGAGAAGTAAATCTCATGCAATGGAGCGTAACTCCGATTATTTAAAATATTATCAAATCGCTTTAGATGAATGTAAGGAAATTATGAACAATCGTTCACAACATACATTAAATCCAAATTACGAAAACGTGTTTAAAACATTGCATGGTGCTCGATTAGATGATGCACACGAATTGATGTTTGAAGTAGCAGCTTTTGGTGCCAATGCTTCAACAGATAGTAAGTTGGGCTATTATAATGGGGTACGATTTAATGCGGCTTCTACTTATGGAACAGGTGGCGGAGGTATGAATGCTATCCCAACTTATTTTTATGAGTTCGATGCAAGTAAGGATTGCCGTAGAGACGTAACAATTGGTGTTTTTGAAATTACAGCAACATCTAAAAAATCAATAAACCTATTAAATAATTTTACCGATGGTAAATTCAGAAAATCATGGACTGCCTTTGATGGGAAATCATCATCTCAAAATTTTGCAGTTAATTGGCCTATCTTACGCTTTGCAGATGTTTTGTTAATGTATGCAGAAGCTGATAATGAAATTAATAATGGCCCTTCAGCCCCTGCAAGAGCAGCTTTTCAAGAAGTTCAGAAACGAGCTTACTTAGGTTTTGAAAATGATATACCAGTAACCCCGGCAGATAAATTAGGTTTTTTTAATGCAATTGTTAAAGAAAGGCTATTAGAGTTTGGCGGAGAAGCAATTAGAAAATACGACTTAATACGTTGGAACTTAATTGCAAGTAAGTTTGAGGAAACTCGTTCTAAACTTCGTAGATTGGTTAGTGGAGATGGAGAATATGCCAATATTCCGTTATATGTTTATTCGAAAGAATCGAATTACAATCTTACTACAAGTTTAGCAGAGGTTGCAAGTTTAGATTTGTTTGGAGGTATTCCGAATGTAGTTTTATTTTCTCCTGGCTTAGGTTCTACAACAGCACCAACAGGATATACATTAAGAAATTGGAGAAGAGCAATAACTGAAGATAATGCAATTAATAGTTTATCTACTGGTTTCGCTTATTACTTTGAAGCAAATAAGAAAGAATTATTCCCTTATCCAAAAGCAGCATTAAATGAAAATCCGAATATGATACAAAATTTTGGGTACTAATCATTTTAATACTTTTAAAAAAATGCGGCGATCACAATTAAAAACAAATTTATACAGATGAAAATATTATTATATAAAATGGGCGTGAGATTATTGCTTCTATTTGCATTTATGGTTTTAATAAATGCCTGCAAAAAGGAAGCAGAAATATTACCAGCCCCACGCTTATTTAAGGCAAGTGAGATCAATATCGCCGCAGGTACAACTTCAGCAAAACTTAAATGGGCAATTCCATTGTTTTCTTTAGGAAAAGCCATAAAGTACACAGTCGACTTTTCAAAAGATCAAGCATTTACTGCCATCGCTTTTACTAAAGTTGTAGATACGGCTGGAATAACAGTTACAGATGATAATTTAACAACCAGAACACCATACTTTGTCCGTATCAAAGCGAATGCCTATGAAGATCAGCCCGAGTCAAAGTACGTATTAGGGGCTAATTCATTTAGCCTAACAGGAGTGCAATTGTTTCTTCCCGTGCGTGATGCTGAAATTAGAGAAACATCGGTTACCATACGTTATGTGCCAGCTACAGATTTAACCGCTATAAAATTAACCCCAGCAACTGGTACAGCAACTACAGTTGCTTTAACCGCTGCAGATGCTGCTGCAGGGTTAAAAGTTATTTCTGGATTATCTGGAGGCATTAAATATGATGCAGATTTGTTAGCAGGTACAAAAAGTAAGGGCATTATTTCATTTACAACTTTAGCTGTAACAACCTATACAGTTAAAATTTCACCTATAGATGATTTGGCAGCAACAATTGTTGCTGCAGCAAATGGTGCAGTAATCGGGCTAGATCCTGGTACATATAATTTAACCGCAGTAAATACCTTTATTATCCAAAAATCAATCACCTTAAAATCTACATCAGGCACGCCAACAGATACTAAGGTTAATTTTAAAGAAATCGATATTGAAGGAACTGGCGCTGGGATCACCTTATCTGGAATTGAGTTAGATGGCACGGCAGCTACTTCATTGTATTTTATCAACTTTATTGGTTCACAGGCCAGTAATTCAGCTGCGGCTACATTTACAAATATTATTGTCGATAACTGTATTGTTCATGGCGCTACAACCTCGTTTATGAGAGCAGATAGGGGGGCAGCGGCACGGGACTTTAAAATAGGCAACATTACCGTAAACAATTCTATTGTTTACGATATGGGTTCAAATGGCTCATCAGCTTACTACACTTTTCATTTAAATAAGATGGAATTTAATGCTTTAAATATTTTTAAATCTACTTTTTATAATTCGGGACCAGGTTTAATTACAGCGAGTACTACCTATTCGGGTAACGCGATACCGAGTGTAAATATTAGTTATTCTACTTTTAACGGTTTTGGTGGCAATGCCAAATATGCGCTACTAGATGCAAATGCGAATCAAGTTAACTTTAGCTTAACAAATAGTATTCTTGCCAATACACCCAAATCTGGAACGGTTGTAGCAGCAATTCGCTCTTCGGGAGCAGGTATAACGACGACATTTTCTTATAACAATACCTTTAATCTATATAATGCCTTAACAGGAAATGTAGCACTTACTTTTCCGGCAACCGTAACGCAAACAGCTAATCAAACCATTGATTTAGGTTGGGTCGCAAATACTGTTGACTTTACTTTGCCTTTAGCCTCAACGCTAAGAACGGCAAGTAATACAGCTACTGCAATTGGTGATCCGAGATGGACTTACTAAATAAATGAGCATTGAGGAATAGGACGGGGTTTTTGCTCCATCCTATTTTTGCTTCATTTTTAGTTAAATCGATAAGAAAGTGTAGTTACAAACATACGAGGAGCAATAGGGTTAATGCTATAGTTATCGTGAGCAAAATAATTAATCTGATTACCAATGTTAGATACTTTTCCTAGTAAAGAAAGTTTTTTCCAAGTATAACCTGCAGAGAAATCAACTGTAGTAAATGCACCTAATGGAATTAGTCTACTTATTGCACTAGTTTTGCTATCATTGTATCCTCCATTGCGATCGCCAGTGTAATAAACAGATGCACCAAACTTAAGTCCTTTTTGGAAAGTATAAAATAAGGTTCCATTCGCTGTGTTTCTGGTAGTACCTACTAAACGTTGTCCCTCCACTATACCTCCAATGGTTGTGGTACCAATGGTTCTTTTATCTAATGTTTCGGTATAACGAATAAAATTATAACTATAGCCAGCAATAAAATTAAACCCTTTAATAATCGTTCCAGTTAAATCAAATTCTATACCCTCACTTACCGTTTTACCACCTAATTCTTTAACATTGATATCGCTATTAGGCGTACCATCTGCTCTTAACAAAGCCTGTTGCGCAAACTTATTATTCAGGATCTTATAAATCGTTAGATTTGCTGAAACTCTTCCGCCTAATAGGTCATTTTTAACACCAGCTTCATATTGATCAATAATTGATGGATCTAGTGGAGCATTATAAATGTCGATACCAGTGTTTGAAATAAAGTTATTGGCGTAACTCACATAAAATGAAGTGGTTTTAAGCGGCTGATAAATCAATCCAAATTTAGGGGAGAAAGCAGTTTCAATTTTTGATTTGCCAATCACATTGTTACTTAAAGTTTTTGTATCTGTAACCAATAAGGTAGTTACAGTTCTGGGCGTTTTTTGAAAGGTATAACGAATTCCAGCTAAAACTTTAAATTGATCGCTCAGCGCAATCAAATCTTGTAAAAAAGTACCCATTCTGTAAATTGGAGCAAAAGTTTGAGAAACAACTGCTGTTTCTGGCAAAGAAGCACTGTTGTTTATGCTACTTGGATTTAGTAAATTAATATTCCCATAATTGAAGGCAGTAGCATTACCCGGATAAACAAAACCATTAGACGTTATTCTGGACTGGTCTGCATCTGCCCCAATTATTAAAGTATGAACAATATTTCCAGTTTTAAAATTACCATTTAAGTTAATTTGTTCATTGTAGGTAAATTCTTTTGTTTTTGAACGGGTTAAATTACGTGCTGAAATCCCTGAAGCATCCGCAAACGGGCGTTCAGCACTATAATAATTTCTGTGATAAGCTTGTAGGTTAGCAATTAAATTTACCTTCCAATTATCATTAAGTTTGTGATTAACGTTTACCTGACTAGTAACAGAATTGGTGTTGTTATATGTATTTGGTGCATTTAGATAAGTACTTCTACCAATATTAATGATTTTATTATCAACGGTACCTATACCAAAATCTGGCGTATAATCACTTTTCAAATAATCTCCCTGTAATAGAATATCCGTTTTTTCATTGATTTTATACAGCAATGATGGGTTAACATAAATTCTCTCTGTATTTACGTTATTTCTATAGCTTCCAGCATCTTCGAATGTGCCAATTAACCTAAAGGCAAGTTTCTTAGAAATAGGGCCATAAATATCCCCAATTGGCTTATAAAGGCTGTAACTACCACTTCGCATTGATAACTCGCCGCCAAATTCGAACTTGGGTTTTTTGGTAATTAGGTTCACTACTGCACCACCTGTAACGCCTCCATATAATAAAGCAGCACTACCTTTTAAAACTTCAACAGATTCTAAAGTGCTTGTTTCGGGCATACCACCAGTACTTGCGCGACTGCCGTTCTTAAGTACATTATTGCCACCTAAATTATACCCTCTGGCAAAAAAGGTTTCACCGCTTACACCCCCTCGGTTTTCTCCATAAGCAACACCATTAACGTTTTTTAAAACATCACTTAATCGGCTCGACTGTTGATCGGTAATTACTTGGTTACCTATAACTTGCACAGATTGAGGCAAATCGATAGGCGCTATAGCCACTTTGCCTAAAGTGGCTGCCTTTTTGTTTGGTGTTTTATAACCTGTAATGGCAACTTCATTAAGTTGTGATGAGGATTCAGCAATAACAAGATCTAAATTAATACTCTTACTATCGGTTAGTGAAATTGATTGTTCCTTTGCTACCATTCCAACTGCTGAAGCCTTTAAGGTATACGTCCCAAAGGTTACATTATTAATTAGGTAATATCCGTTTTCGTTGGTTTGTGTCGTTTTCTTAGTTTCTTTTAAAGTAATGTTTACGTAAGTGGCAGGCTTGCCATCACTTGTCTTTACCACACCAGAAATTGCCCCAGTTTTAATTTGAGCCTGCACATTTCCTAAAAGGAAGATGGAAATAGTCATCACACTAAGTATTTTTGTAAAAAATATCATGTTATATTTATTTGGATTAATTCTAAACAGCGACAAATATAACGCATGTATTAACGATTTCGAAATTTATTTAGAATTATTTTAAATAAGAAAGAATACTCTTAATTGTAAACTCAATATGCAAACTGAATATTGAAACTATGGCATCGATTGCACAAGTAATTCTGCCTAAATACTATTTTAAGACATAAAATTGGGTAATTTGCTCTATTAATAGCCAAATATGTCATGTATAAAAATCTAGTTATGGGTTTATCTGTGTTACTTCTATCATTAACAACAGCACAGCAAAAAATCACAGTATATATTATTGGCGATTCTACTGCAGCAAACAAACTACCACGAGCCTATCCAGAAACGGGCTGGGGCATGGAATTAGCACCTTTTTTAGATGCTGAAGTAACAGTTGATAATAGAGCTTTAAATGGTAGAAGTACTAAATCTTTTATCAATGAAAAAAGATGGGAGTTGGTATTAACCACTTTAAAAGCTGATGACTATGTGCTGATAGAATTTGGACATAACGACGAAAAAATCGACAAACCAGCAGTTGGAACATCTTTGGAAGAGTACAAGTTTAACTTAATTAGATACGTAAAAGAAACGCAGATAAAAAAGGCACATCCCATTTTGATGACTCCAATTATGCGACGAAGTTTTAAAAATGGTATTTTTAAAGATAGTCATATGGGATACCCCGATGTAGTTAGAAAATTAGCTGACTCATTACATATTCCATTAATTGATATGCATCGTAAAACAGAAAAATTAATTATTGGTTTAGGTGATTTGAATTCGGTAAAATTATTTAATCACGTAAATAGTGGCCACGTCAATTATCCCATGGGAAAAATGGATAATACCCATTTAAGCCCAGAAGGCGCCAAAGTAATTGCTGGATTAGTTGTGGAAGGTATTAAGGAAACCAAAACAGGTTTGGCTAATCATTTAATTAATAAATAATCAATAAATCACTCAATGAAAATCATTACGAGATCCTTAGTATTTATTTCTTTTACAACACTTTTCGCTTTCTCAATACCAAAAAGGTCAGTTAATATTTATTTAATTGGCGACTCTACAGTTGCGGATTATACTTTAGATTCGGGCTATATGGAAAAGAAATTTCCATTAAATGGTTGGGGTCAAGTATTTCAACCGTTTTTTAGAAAAGATAGTTTAGTTAAGGTTAAAAATTTAATTAATTCAGATAGTGTAATTATTTTAGATAAGGCAAGGGGGGGGAGAAGCACTCGCACTTTTTTTGAAGAAGGAAGATGGGCAGCGATTTATAAAGTACTGAAAAAGGACGATATCGTGATGATACAATTTGGGCATAATGATGCAGCAGTAGATAAACCCGAACGTTATGTAAATATTGCAGGATATAAAGAATATTTGAGATTATATGTGATACAAACCAGAGAAAGAGGAGCAACTCCGATTTTGATGACACCCGTAAATAGAAATTATCCCTGGAAAGATGGAAAATTGAGTAATGTACATGGGGAATATCCAAATGCAGTTAAGGAAATAGCCAAAGAGTTAAATGTGAAATTAATAGATTTGACACAACTATCTGTCGATGCCTTTACAGCCAAAGGACAAGTAGCCGTAACTTCTAAATATTTCATGAATTTTGAAAAGGGGCTTTATTCGGGATACCCCGATGGACAAAAAGACAATACACATTTCCAAAAAGAAGGAGCAATGGCCGTTGCTCATTTAGTATTTAATGCCATGAAAAGATTATAATTATGAGGAGTATTAGTTTGTTGTTGGTATTGTTTTATTGCTCAATTGTTAATGCATCTAAGCCCATAACCCTAAACCCACAACTCATAACTCAGTACAACATCACGGTTGCAGCCGACGGCTCGGGTACTTACAAAACCGTTCAGGAAGCCATCAACGCAGTACCTGATTTTAGAAAGGTAACTACAACTATTTTTATTAAAAAGGGTGTTTATAAAGAGAAATTGAATTTATCTACCTCAAAGCACTTTATTAAAATAATTGGCGAATGTGTAGAGAAAACGATTTTGACATATGATGATTGGGCCCAGAAAAAAAATATTTTTGGAGAAGAAAAGGGTACTTCTGGCTCATCTAGCTTTTACATTTATGGAAATTCCTTTACTGCAGAGAATATTACTTTTCAAAATACAGCAGGGCCTGTTGGACAAGCGGTTGCCTTATTTGTAGCGGGTGACAAAGCTAAATTTATTAATTGTAGGATGCTAGGTTTTCAAGATACCCTGTACACTTATGGTTATGCAAGTAGGCAATATTATTACAATTGCTATATTGAAGGCACGGTAGATTTTATTTTTGGCTCATCAACGGCTGTATTCGAGGAATGCGAAATCTTTTGCAAAAAGAGTGGATATATTACCGCTTCTTCTTCACCAGACACTTCTAAATATGGATATGTATTTATCAATAGCAAAATTACGGGAAATGCACCTAAAAATTCCTACCATTTGGGTCGCCCGTGGCGTCCATACTCAAAATCAGTTTTTATTAATTGCGAATTAGGGGAAATGATTAAGCCAGTGGGATGGAACAATTGGGGGAAAGAAAGTAACGAAAAAACAGCCTTCTACGCTGAATATAAAAGCACCGGGCCAGGAGCAAATGCTAAATCGCGAGTGACTTGGTCGCATCAGCTTGATGAAATAACGGTTAAAGAATATACTTTGGAGAAAATTTTTAACGGCTGGAACCCAATAGAGGGGATTAATAAAACATCTTACAAATAACTATGAAACTAATCATAACTCTTCTATTAACTTTTATCACGCTATCTTCCGATGCCCAAACACAAACCTTCCCAAAATCGTTTATAGTTGCTAAAGATGGAAGTGGTGATTTTAAAACCATTCAAGAAGCCGTAAACCAAGTAAGGGATTGGTCGGAAGTGCAAGTACCTATTTATGTTAAAAAGGGAATTTATAGAGAAAAACTGATTATTCCGGCTCAAAAATCAAAAATCTCCTTAGTTGGCGAAGATGCAGCACAAACAATTATCACTTTTGATGACTATTCGGGCAAGAATGGTATGAATACTTATACTTCACATACGGTTTTTGTGCAAGGAAACGACTTTACAGCCCAAAACCTGACTTTTGAGAATAGTGCAGGAGCTGTAGGGCAAGCAGTTGCCCTACATGTTGCTGCAGATCGTGTACTGATTAAAAATTGTAAAATTTTAGGCAATCAGGATACCTTATTTCCATCGGCAGATACCAGTAGGCAATATTACATCGATTGCTACATAGAAGGAACAACCGATTTTATTTTTGGAGCAGCAACGGTTGTATTTGAAAATTGCCAGATCCACAGCAAAAAAAACTCCTACATTACGGCTGCTTCTACCACACAATCACAACTTTACGGCTTTGTATTTTTAAACTGTAAGTTAACTGCCGATCTTGATGCTCAAAAAGTATATTTAGGTAGACCATGGCGCCCTTACGCCCGTACTGTTTTTATCAATACCGATATGGGAAAGCATATTTTGCCACAAGGATGGCATGTTTGGAATAATAATGACAATCATTTAAACACTTATTATGCCGAATATGGATCGTACGGACAAGGTTTTGTAAAAAAAAGTAGAGCAGCATGGTCTAAACAATTAACAAAGAAAGAAGCTAAGCAGTATACATTAAAAAATATTTTTAAAGGAACAAACACTTGGATTCCTGCTAACTAATCTTATCATCCCCCCTTACAGGTTGTCATCTAGAACGAAATGAAGGATATAAACAATGACAAGCCTGTGCGCAATAACAAATTATAAAAATAAAATATGAAAGCATTTTTCACCGTTTTTATCACCCTCTATACTTTAACCTTAAATGCCCAACAAGCTTCAAAAACTTGGATACCCGATTTGGGCAATGGAAAGTATAAAAACCCGGTAATTAATGCCGATTACTCTGATCCAGATGCGATACGAGTTGGAAATGATTTTTACATGGTATCTTCAAGTTTTGATGCAGTACCAGGTTTACCAATTTTGCACTCCAAAGATTTGGTCAATTGGACCATCATCGGCCATGCCCTAAAAAGACAAGTTCCTTTTGATCACTTTGCTAAAACACAGCATGGAAATGGCGTTTGGGCACCAGCCATTCGGTTTCACAACGGAGAGTTCTATATCTACTACCCCGATCCCGATTTTGGTATTTATTTAACTAAAGCAAAAAATGCAGCAGGTCCTTGGTCTAACCCTATTTTAGTAGAAGCAGGTAAGGGATTAATCGATCCTTGTCCGCTATGGGACGAAGATGGAAAAGTATATTTAGCACATGCCTACGCAGGCAGTAGAGCAGGAATAAAAAGCATCATCGTGGTTAAAAAAATGAATACAAGCGGCAATAGAGTTATCGACGAAGGCAAATTAGTTTACGACGGACATGAATTGGATCCCACCATTGAAGGCCCGAAATTTTATAAACGAAATGGTTTTTATTATATTTTCGCACCCGGTGGTGGAGTATCAACTGGCTGGCAAACCGTGTTACGCTCCAAAAATATTTATGGACCTTACCAGCGTAAAGTAGTAATGGATCAAGGTAAATCTCCAATTAATGGTCCCCATCAAGGCGCTTGGGTAAATACTCCTAGTGGTGAAGATTGGTTCCTACATTTTCAGGATAAGGGTGCTTACGGACGTGTAATGCATTTACAACCCATGAAATGGATTAATGATTGGCCAGTAATTGGCATTGACGCTGATGGTAACGGAATTGGAGAGCCAGTGCAGATCCACAAAAAACCATTAATGGCAAAACAAACAATGATTTCTACACCAGCAGAAAGTGATGAGTTTAACGGCATTAATCTAGGTTTACAATGGCAATGGCAAGCTAATCCTTTAGCAACATGGTCATTTTTGGACCCTTCAAAAGGTACATTGCGATTATTTTCGGCTAAAATGCCAGATAGCGCTAAAAATCTTTGGGATGTGCCCAATTTGTTGTTGCAAAAGTTTCCAGCCGAGAAATTCACCGTCACCACAAAACTAACTTTTTCGCCAAACACAAAGCTTGAAAATGAAAAATCGGGTTTAATCATTGCAGGATTAAGTTATGCTAACCTCGCAATTAAAAGTAAAAAAGACGGACTTTATTTAGTTTATACAGTTTGTAAAAATGCAGATAAAGATAAAGCAGAAGACGAAAAAGCAGTTGTAAAACTTACTTCAAATGATATTTATTTATGTGTATCTGTTGCAGAAGGTGCAAAATGCCAGTTTAGTTATAGCATAAATGGAACTAGTTTTACCCCCATAAATGATATTTTTCAGGCAGAAGCCGGTAAATGGATAGGTGCTAAAGTTGGGTTATTTTCCGTTAGAGAACAACAGACCAATGACTCTGGGTATGCAGATTTTGATTTTTTTAGGGTTGAAAAGTTTTAATGCGACTTTTGAGAACGATTGCACAGTTATTTTCGACCATTTAGTTTCATTCCTGTTTAAAACTGTGTAGACTTGTTTATTACAAACCAATATAATCTGTACTTACCACATGAGAAAAGTAGTATCCACTCTATTTGTATTAGCTGTTTTAACCGCCTCAATTTCTTTAAATGCGCAAACGACAAATAAACCTTATTCTTTTGCTAATCTTCCAAAAATTACCAAAACTGCATTTAAAGCAGATACCCTAAATATTTTAAAATTTGGTGCAGTAAGCGACGGCCTAACGTTAAACACAAAGAGCATAAACAACGCAATTATTGACTGCAACAAAAGAGGGGGTGGGGTAGTGCTTATTCCAAAAGGATTATGGTTGAGTGGTCCAATTGAATTAAAAAGTAATGTGAATCTGCACCTGCAAGAAAATGCTATTCTTCAATTTACCAAAGATTTTAATCAATACCCTTTAGTTGCCAGTAATTGGGAAGGCTTACCTCAAATGCGCAATCAATCGCCATTATGGGCTACCAACCAGCAAAACATAGCCATAACAGGTAAGGGAATTATAGACGGTGCTGGTGATGCATGGCGAATGGTTAAAAAGGATAAATTAACAGAAAGTCAATGGTCTAAATTAGTGGCTTCGGGTGGGGTGGTGAGTGAAGATAAAAAAACATGGTACCCAACAGAACAGTTCTTCAAGGCTTCAAAATTGAAAAATCCGGGAGAGATTACCCCAGATAAAACGCCTGAATTCTACCAATCTATTAAAGATTTTTTACGACCTAACTTAGTAGTGCTTACCTCATGTAAGCGAATTTTATTAGAAGGGGTTACCTTTCAAAATTCAGCTGCTTGGAATATACATCCACTCATGTGTGAAGATTTAACGGTTACGAATATTTATGCGAAAAACCCATGGTACGCGCAAAATGGGGATGGAATTGATCTTGAATCATGTAAAAATGTTCTAATTGAAGGAAGTACGTTTGATGTAGGTGATGATGGAATCTGTATTAAATCGGGCAGAGATGCCGCTGGAAGGAAAAGAGGCATGCCTACCGAAAATGTGATTATTCGCAACAGTACAGTTTATCATGCGCATGGTGGGTTTGTGATTGGTAGTGAAATGAGTGGTGGGGCAAAGAATATATTTGTGTACGATTGTTCATTTATTGGAACAGATATTGGTCTCCGCTTTAAAACTACCCGTGGACGAGGTGGTGTAGTGGAGAAAATATTCATCAAAAACATCAATATGATTGGCATTGTAGGTGAAGCAATTTTATTTGATATGTATTATGCTGCAGTTGATCCAATTCTCTTAAAGGGAGATAAGAGAGATGCGCCAAAAGTAGTGATGTTGCCTATAACCGAAGAAACGCCAGTATTTAGAGATTTTCATATCGCTAATGTAGCCTGTGATGGGGCTGCAAAAGCGATCTTTATTCGCGGGCTACCTGAATTGAGTATCAGTAACATCAGCCTTGAAAACCTTAGCATTAAAGCTAAGGAAGGGATCGATATTCAAGAAGCAAAAAACATAACCCTTAACAACGTGAGTTTGGTAGTTACTGAAGCAGAGCCATTAATAAACATCCAAAATGGAAATCAAATTAACTTAAAAAATGTAAAATACAATACTGCACGAGTCCTTTTCCGCATTAGCGGAGATCGGAATAGTGCGATCCAGTCTTCGGGTTTAGATACCTCAAAAGCAAAAATTAAAACCGAATTTTTGGTAGGAGCAGAAGAAAAATCACTACAGATAAACAAGTAAACTAAAAACAGATGAGATCTTCTTTCATAAAATATATATTATTTGTGGCATTATTTGCAATTTCTTTTCAAATAAAAGCACAGCAAAGCAAGTCACTTTCTGAACAAATGGCGGCTACCGTAATGAGCATTTGGAAAGACACCCTGAATACCACTCCATCTGGTTTTAAACCTACAAAATGGTCGTACGATTTAGGGGTTGTTTACGAAGGTTTTGAAGGTATCTGGAAAAGAACAGGAGACGCATCTTATTTTAAAGCCTTACAAAAAAATATGGATTCCTATTTAACCAAAGAGGGTGGCATAAATAATTATAAGCAAACTGATTTTAATATCGATAATGTTAAAAATGGTCGCACCTTATTAATGTTATATAAAGTAACTGGTCAGCAGAAATATTTTAAAGCTGCTACCTTGCTGTGGGATCAACTGCAACAACAACCCCGAACCAAAGAAGGTGGTTTCTGGCATAAAAAGATCTATCCTAATCAAATGTGGTTAGATGGTTTGTATATGGGCGAACCTTTTTATGCCGAATATGCTGCATTCATTAAAAATGATAAGGCTTTCGACGATATCGCCAACCAGTTTATTTGGATGGAAAAAAATTCTATTGACACCAAAACCGGCTTAATGTACCATGGTTGGGATGAATCAAAAACAGAGCAATGGGCCAATAAAATTACTGGTAAATCACCTCATTTTTGGGGTAGAGCAATGGGTTGGTACGGAATGGCATTGGTTGATGTTTTGGATAATTTTCCTATAAATCACCCCAAAAGAAAAGAACTGTTAGCTATTTTAAGCCGATATGCCATTGCGATTCAAAAAGTTCAAGATGTAAAAACGGGTTTGTGGTACGATATTTTAGATCTGCCAAAAGGAAAGGATAACTATCATGAGGCATCAGCATCAAACATGTTTGTTTATACCTATGCAAAGGCCGTACGCATGGGTTATTTGCCAAAAGCATATTTCGGTGTAGCGGATAAAGGATATAAAGGAATTAAAAATGCTTTTATTGAACCAGGTGGGATTGATAAAATAAATTTAACTGGAACTGTTAGTGTATCGGGTTTAGGTGGTAAACCTTACCGTGATGGCAGTTATACCTATTATTTGAGCGAAAAAGTAGTAGTTAATGACCCCAAAGGAGTAGGTGCATTTTTGCTCGCGGCCAATGAAATTGAACTGGCAGCGTTGCCAAAACCAGGCTTAGGTAAAACCGTGTTGTTAGATTCGTACTTTAATAACGAAACTAAAATAGATCAAAGTGGAAATTCTTTGGTATGGCATTACAAATGGGATGAACAAGCCAATGGAGGATTTTCATTTTTAGGGGGCTTATTCAATACGGCTGGGTTCAAAACAAAAACCTTATATCAAGCACCAACAGTAGCAAACTTAAAAGCGGCGTCGATTTACATCATTGTAGATCCTGACTTTGAGAAAGAAAATCCAAAGCCAAATTTTGTATCAGAGCCTAACATCAATGCAATTACAGCTTGGGTAAAAGCAGGTGGAGTTTTAGTATTGATGGCTAATGACGCGCCAAATGCAGAATTAAAGCATTTTAACGAATTGGCGGCTAAATTTGGTGTGTTTTTTAATGGCGATAGCAAAGGAAAGGTTCCAGTACCTACAAATTTTGAAACGGCAAAAGTGGTTGTTCCATCGGGTAACGAAATTTTTAAAAGTCCAAGCAATTTATTTATTAAAGAATACAGCAGTTTAAAACTGTCTGAAAATGCAAAACCCGTTCTAAAAGATGCAGCTGGAGACAATGTAATGTCGATTACCAAAATGGGAAAGGGAATAGTTTATATTATTGGTGATCCGTGGTTGTATAATGAATATGTTGATGGTAGAAAATTACCTGATACGTACGATAATTTTAAAGCGGCAACTGATTTAGTGAGCTGGCTTTCGAAACAGATAATATAGTTAGGACATATGAAAAATATCACAAATACATTTTTATTTTCGGTTTGCTTAGGGCTAACAAGTTGTGCAACAGCTCAGAATGTAACTTCAACAGCTCTAAATACAGATTTAATTGCAGAACGAATGCTAGTTTATCAATTAAGTAATGGTGCTTGGCCAAAACAGTTAAATGGTGGTAGTGTTGTAAAATACGAAACGCCAATAGATGAGGAGCTGATGACTAAAATTAAAGCGACAACTTACCTACATGCAACAATTGATAATAGAGCTACCAGTAGAGAAATTAACGCATTAGTAAAAGCTTATAAAGCGACAAGCAACCGAGCTTATTTACTAGCGGCAGAAAAAGGTATTGATTATCTCTTCAAAGCACAATATGCCAATGGCGGATGGCCCCAATATTATCCTGATAAGAACCTTTACAGAGCTGAAATAACCTACAATGACGACGCTATGGTTAATGTGCTAAATATTATGCTCAATATTGTAACCCAAAGTAGTGATTTTGACGTTGTAAATAAAGCCTACATTGGTAAAGCTGAAGATGCAGTTAAAAGAGGAATAGATTGTATCTTAAAAACTCAGGTTCTCCAGAATGGGAAACTAAGTATTTGGGCAGCACAATATGATCAAAATACTTTGAAACCTACAAAAGCTAGAAATTTTGAACCAGCTTCTTTAAGTACATCAGAGTCCGTTAACATTCTTAGGTTTTTAATGAAAGTTAAAAATCCACCTTTATCAATAAAAGCTGCAATTACAAGTGGAATAAATTGGTTTGAAACTGCAAAAATTGAAGGCTATAAGTTTGATAAAATGCCGAGTGGCGATAAGGGTTTAATCACAGATCCTACATCAACTATTTGGGCAAGATTCTATGATTTTAATTCCAATAAACCAATTTTTGGGGATAGAGATAATTCTGTGAAAAATAATGTGGCCGACATTAGTTTCGAACGAAGGAATGGTTATGCTTGGTATGGAAACTGGGGTTTTAACTTACTTTTGAAAGACTACCCAAAATGGGTAAAAGCTAATCCTTGATGATTAAGATAGGTTGTACTGATGGACATACCCAACTTCCTAATGAGGGAATGGATTAGTTAGACATGAGGCAATGGTTTTGCAAAGATCCAAAATTTATAGTCAATCGTTTTGAAGTAGAAGTTGTAGGTAAAGAAACGACAAGTCATCTTAACAATATAATTTTGCGTAGTATATGACTTGCCAGATTTGATAAAGTGGGCCGGTAAAGGGAAACTAGTATTTCAATAATTGTTAAAGCAAAAGGTAGCTAAAATTGGGAACGATTGCGCAAATATTTGCACTTGAATACGGTTTTTGCAAGTAAAAAATGTGTAAAATTGTTTTAACCAAAGCTAGGATCGAATAATTTTTTCCTACCCTTAATAAAGTATAAATCGAAAAGCCGTAGAATATAAAAATGATCTTATCTCAACAAAATCTTCACCTTGTTAATAAGGATAATGTAGTTATACCTAAAGCCAAAAGTTTAGAACTTCCAGAAAAGGTACTTCAATTTGGAACGGGAGTGTTGCTTCGTGGACTTCCTGATTACTTTATCAATAAAGCCAATCAACAAGGCGTATTTAATGGAAGAGTTGCCGTTGTAAAATCAACAAATGGTACTACTTCCGAGTTCGATTTGCAAAATTGTCTTTACACTTTATGCGTAAGAGGTTTAGAGAATGGAGAATTGGTAAAAAAAAATATTATATCTTCTGCGATCAGCAGAGTAATTGCAGCCGATCATGATTGGATAAATGTTTTGGCTATAGCTGAATCAAAAGATTTAAAAATTATTATTTCTAATACCACTGAAGTAGGCATAATATTGGTTAATGAAAGCATTGATCAAAACCCGCCAAGCTCTTTTCCTGCTAAAGTTTTAGCAGTACTTTATCAACGATTTAAAGCATTTAAAGGCTCTAAAGAAAGTGGTCTGATTATTATTGCAACCGAACTAATTCCTGATAATGGGACTAAATTGGCTTCAATTATATTACAATTGGCTCAATTTAATCAACTAGAGGCTAGTTTTGTTGCTTGGCTAAGTAAAACAAATACTTTTTGTAACTCGTTGGTAGATCGAATTGTTCCAGGTAGACCAGATGAAGCCACTTTAGCACAGTTAGAGCAAGAGCTAGGTTATACCGATCATCTTTTATCGATGACCGAGCCTTATAGACTTTGGGCCATTGAGGGCGATGAAAAAGTGAAAGAAGTACTCGATTTTGCAAAAGTTGATGCTAATGTTATAATTGCAAAAGATATAGAAGTATATAGAGCGTTGAAAGTACGTTTGTTAAATGGTACGCATACCTTAAGTTCGGGTATCGCATTTTTATTGGGAATCGATACCGTAAAAAACGCCATGCAAAACGAACAAGTTAAAAATTATATCGAAACTTTAATGGCTTCAGAAATTAGCCCTGCAATACCTTATGTAGTTACATACAAGCAAACTTCTGATTTCTCAAAAGCAGTGCTAGATCGATTTGCAAATCCCTCAATTGAACATTTATGGCATAATATTACTTTTCAGTACACCATGAAAATGAAAATTCGTATTTTACCCGTATTGGTAAATCACTATGCACTTTATGGTAATTTGCCACGTCATATTGTATTGGGTTTTGCTGCATACTTGGTGTTTATGAATGTTGAGAAACTCGAGAACGGTAAATATTATGGTTCCTTAAATGGAAATTCATATTTGATTAATGATGATAGTGCCGAATATTTTTTTAAGCAACGGGCTAAAAATGCTAATAATTATGTAATAAACGTTTTAGGTGATGCAGATTTTTGGAAGTTAGATTTAAATTTAATGAATGGATTTGTCGAATCTGTTGATGAAAAATACAATTCAATAGTAAGCGAAGGAATGGAAGTTGCTTTACAAAAACTTACAACAAGTGCAAACTTAATATAAATAATGAAGCAGCTAATTTTAAAAGTTCATCCTAATGACAATGTATTGGTTGCATTGAGCGATTTAAAGTCAAGTCAAATCGTTAATTATCAAGGTAAAACATATACACTTGCGCAAGATGTTAATGCAAAGCACAAGTTTTATGCAGATGATATGAACACTGGTGATGAAGTGCTAATGTATGGAACTTTAGTTGGTAAGGTACAATATCCACTTAAATCTGGTTCATTAATGACGACAGATAATTTAAAACATGCTGCAGCTCCTTACGAATTTCGCCCGTACAATTATAGCTGGGTAGCACCAGATTTTTCTAAATTTGAAGGAAGAACCTTTAATGGGTATCATAGAGCAGACGGTAAGGTTGGAACAGCTAATTATTGGTTGTTTATTCCGACAGTTTTCTGCGAAAATCGCAATCTCGATGTAATTCGTGAAGCTTTACACAACGAATTGGGTTATGCTGTAACCGCAAAATATAAAGCCTACACACACAATTTAGTAGAAGCGTTTAAAAATGGAGTAGACATTTCGTTATTAGAAACACCACTTTCTTTTGAGGGCGTAAAAAACAACAGACCATTTAAAAATATAGACGGAATTAAGTTCTTAAATCACCAAGGTGGGTGTGGCGGAATTAGACAAGACTCTGCAGTTTTAAGCAAACTTTTAGCAGCGTATGCAGATCATCCAAATGTGGCAGGAGTAACTGTATTAAGCTTAGGTTGCCAGAATTTACAAGTTCAAGATTTTAATAAGGATCTAAAAGATAGAAATCCAAATTTTAACAAACCACTTTTTATTTTCGAACAGCAACAATCGCAAAGCGAAGAAAACATGATTGCTTCAGCTATCAAAAAAACATTCGAAGGCTTAGTGGAAGCGAATAAAATTGAGCGCCAGCCAGCACCTTTAAGTAAAATGAACGTAGGTGTTAAATGTGGTGGTAGTGACGGATTTAGTGGTATTTCTGCAAATCCAGCTGTTGGTTATTGTTCAGATTTATTGGTAGGGCTAGGCGCTACGGTCTTATTAGCAGAGTTTCCTGAGCTGTGTGGTGCTGAACAGAGTATAATTGATCGCACAAAAAGCGAAACTGCAGCAAAGAAGTTCATTCATTTAATGGGGGCTTATAATATGGCAGCAGAAAATGCTGGCTCTGGCTTTCACATGAATCCATCACCAGGAAATATTAAGGATGGTTTAATTACCGACGCCATAAAAAGTAATGGCGCCGCAAAAAAAGGTGGAACATCACCCATTGAAGATGTATTGGATTATACAGAACCAGCTACGAAACACGGTTTAAATTTAGTTTGTACGCCAGGAAATGATGTAGAAGCAACTACTGGGAAAGCAGCAAGTGGAGCTACTCTGATTTTATTTACCACTGGTTTAGGTACACCAACCGGTAATCCGGTTTGTCCGGTAATTAAAGTATCCACAAACAATGCTTTAATGAAAAGGATGGGCGATATTATCGATATTAACACAGGCCCAGTAATCGAAGGCGAAAAAACCATTGAAGAAATGGGAGAAGATATTTTAGAATATTGTATTAAAGCCGCTAGTGGTGAAGTAATTCCAAAGTCTGTTCTACTTAATCAAGATGATTTTATTCCTTGGAAAAGAGGAGTATCTTTATAAAAACAAAGCCGTCATCGGATGACGGATAAAATAAAAAAGGAAACCCAAAAAGCAAGTTTCACTATAGTTAAGAACAATAAGCACGAATGAAAATTATACAACATGTACATTCAGAAGATTTCAAAACCTATCAAACCGATAAAATTAGAGATCGATTTTTATTAGATGGATTAAAAGAAAAAAATAAGGCAAACTTTGTGTATGCCCATTATGACCGTATGGTTACGGGATTAATTACCCCCACTACAGAGATCGTAACTTTAGGTATATATGATATTTTGCGTGCCGATTTTTTCTTAGAAAGAAGAGAAATGGGTGTAATTAATGTGGGTGGCGAAGGCACTATTGTTGCCGATGGAATAGTTTACGATTTAGCAAAGTTAGATTGCTTATACATGGGTAAAGGTGTTAAAGAAGTAGCTTTTAGTAGTAAAGATGCTAACAATCCTGCGATTTTTTATGCTTTATCTGCTCCCGCTCACGCAACTCATCCAACTACATTTTTAAAAAATAGTGATGCATTTTCTGCTCAATTGGGAAGTGTAGAAACTGCAAATGAGCGTAAAATTGCACGTTATATTCATAAAGATGGGATACAAAGTTGCCAGTTGGTAATGGGACTAACCATTCTTTCTAGTGGAAGTGTTTGGAATACCATTCCGCCACATACACATGATCGACGTATGGAAGTTTATTTCTATTTTGATATAGAAGATGAGCATCGTGTTTTTCATTACATGGGCGAACCACAAGAAACCCGTCATATCATTGTAGCTAATCACGAAGCGGTTTTATCGCCAGTTTGGAGTATTCACGCAGGTAGCGGAACAAAAAATTATAGTTTTATTTGGGGCATGGCTGGCGAAAATTTGGACTATGCAGATATGGACACATTTGGCGTAAAAGAACTTAAATAATGGATCAATCATTTTCTTTAGAAGGTAAAGTAATCGTAGTAACTGGAGGAACAGGAATTTTAGGTAATTCATTCATTAATGCCATTGTAGAGGCGGGTGGCTCTGTTGGAATTTTAGGTAGAAATGCTGAAATCGCGAACCAAAGAGCGGATGTGATTAATAAAAACGGTGGCAAAGCAATTGCACTAATTGCCGATGCAATGGATGAAGTACAACTCCTCGCAGCCAGAGAAAAAATTATTACTGCTTTTGGTAAAATAGATGGTTTGGTAAATGCTGCAGGTGGTAATATGCCCGATGGTGTTTTGCAGCCAGAAGAAAGCATTTTTAGTATGAAAATGGAGGGAATGAAAAAAGTACTCGACCTGAACTTATGGGGAACACTTATTCCAACGCAAATTTTTGGAGAAGCGATTGCCAATACAGGAAAGGGAAGTATCGTTAATATTTCTTCAATGAACTCTAAGAAAGCAGTAACCAAAGTTTTAGGCTATAATATGGGTAAAGCAGCGGTAGATTGCTATACACAATGGTTTGCAGTAGAACTTGCCAATCGTTACGGCGATAAAATACGTATGAATGCGTTGGCGCCAGGCTTTTTCTTAACCGAACAAAATCGCAATTTATTAACTACACCAGATGGTGGATTTACACCTCGGGGCCAGTCGGTAATTAAACAAACGCCTTTTAAGCGTTTCGGTGATCCGGATGAATTAAAAGGTGCTTTGGTTTGGCTTTTGAGTGATGCATCTCAGTTTGTAACTGGAGCAATGATTTGTGTAGATGGGGGCTTCTCGATATTTAGTGGGGTTTAAGGTTAATGGAGAATAGAAACAGAAAATAGGGAATAGGAAATAGACAATTTGTATAAGCATCCAATCTATTTCCTATTTACCATTTCCTAATAAAATAAATAAAAGTAAAAAAGTGAAAAATTTTCTAGACGATAACTTTTTATTGCAGACCAAAACAGCAGAAACGCTGTATCACGAGTTTGCAAAACAGATGCCGATAATTGATTACCATAATCACTTAATGCCAGATCAAATTGCTTTAGATAAAAACTTTGAGAACATTACTCAGGTTTGGCTTTATGGCGATCATTATAAATGGAGAGCAATGCGTGCAAATGGAGTAGATGAGTATTATATCACCGGAGCAGCATCAGATTGGGAAAAATTTGAGAAATGGGCCGAAACGGTTCCGTATACTTTAAGAAATCCGCTTTATCATTGGACTCATCTTGAATTACAGCGCTATTTTGGTATTCATGAAGTATTATCATTAGCCAATGCCAAAGAAGTATACGACGAATGTAATGCTAAATTGCAAACAAAAGAATACAGCGTACAAGGTTTGTTGAGTATGATGAATGTTAAAACCTTGTGTACAACTGATGATCCCTTAGACAATTTAGAATATCATAAACAAATAAAAAACAGTGGGATAGATTTAAAGGTTTTACCTGCATTTAGACCAGATAAGGCGATGAATTCTGATGATGTGGGCGGCCTTAATGCCTATATTGATAAATTAGGCGAAATAGGAGGAGCTAAAATACATGATTATGAAGTGTATTTGGCAGCATTAAAATCGCGTCACGATTATTTTGCAGCTAATGGCGCATCGGTTTCTGATCATGGCTTAGAGCAAATTTATGCGGAGGATTATACGCAAGGAGAATTAAAAACTATTTTCTTGAAAATTAGAGAGAACGCGGGGATTACTCCAAAAGAAAGTTTGAAGTTTAAATCGGCTATGCTTTTCAACTTTGCTTTATGGGATCACGAAAAGGGTTGGGTACAGCAGTTTCACTTAGGTGCTTTACGTAATAACAATACCCGTTTATTGTCGTCATTGGGTCCCGATACTGGTTTCGATTCAATTGGCGATTTTCCGCAAGGTAAATCATTATCTAAATTCTTAAATAAATTAGATTTAGAGAATAAATTAACAAAAACCATTTTATATAACTTAAATCCTGCCGATAACGAATTAATGGCTACCATGATTGGTAATTATCAAGATGGAACTGTTGCTGGAAAGGTTCAATGGGGCTCTGGATGGTGGTTTTTAGATCAAAAGGAGGGGATGATTAAACAAATAAATACGCTATCTAATATGGGCTTATTAAGTCAGTTTGTTGGGATGTTAACCGATTCAAGAAGCTTTCTTTCGTTCCCACGACATGAATATTTTAGACGCATCTTATGCGATTTATTTGGTACAGATGTGGAAAATGGTGAAATTCCTTATAATAAGGAATGGTTAGGAAAAGTTATTCAAGACATTTGCTATAACAATGCTAAAACCTATTTCAATTTTTAACATGGGGAAAGTATTAAGCTTTGGCGAACTTTTATTGCGCATCTGCCCAGATGGGGATGGAGAATGGCTAGCGGAAAATAAATTGCCAATTTACGTTGGTGGTGCGGAATTAAATGTAGCAACCGCATTGGCCTTATGGGATATTCCTTCAGCTTATTTTACGGCTTTGCCCAAGAATTTTATGGCCGAGCAAATTATCGGCTACATGGATAACTGTAAAATCGATACTTCAAGAATTTATCATGGCGGAGATCGTATAGGTTTATATTATTTGCCAAAAGGAAAAGATCTGAAAAATGCAGGTGTAATTTACGATCGAGCAAATTCGGCTTTTGCAGCCTTAAAAACCAACAGAATTAATTGGGATAACGTTTTGGAAGGCGTTAATTGGTTTCACTTTAGCGCCATTTGTCCGGCTTTAAATCAGGATGCCGCCGATGTTTGCTTGGAAGCCGTTAAAGCTGCAAGTGAAAGAGGTATTACCATATCGATCGATTTAAATTACAGAGCTAAGTTGTGGCAATATGGCAAAAATCCATTAGAAATTATTCCGCAACTGGCACAGTATTGTGATTTAATTATGGGAAATATTTGGGCTACAGAAAGGATGCTAGGCATCAGCCTGCCTGAATTTATACACGAAACGAACGATAAAAATACCTATCTTGAGCAAGCTAAAACTAGCTCAGAAGAAATTAGTAAACAATATATTAAGTGTAAATGGGTGGCAAATACTTTTCGTTTTGATTATCAAAAGGGAATAAAATATTATACTACATTGTATATAAATAATGAACTTTTAGTTTCGAAAGAATATAATTCAGAAAAATTTTTAGATAAAGTTGGAAGCGGAGATTGTTTTATGGCAGGTTTAATTTATGGTTTTTATCAAAATAACAATCCTCTAGACATCTTAAATTTTGCAACAGCAGCAGCATTTAATAAATTATTTATACCAAGCGACTGTACTACCGCTACAGTTGCAGATGTAAAGCAAACATTATCAACTCATGATTAAGGATAAGAATACAACAATTGCGGCAATTAGAAAACAAGGCTTATTGCCATTATTTTATTACGAAAATGAAGATGTAAGTTTAGAAATTGTTCGTGCTTTATACAAAGGCGGTGTTCGAGTTTTCGAATATACAAATAGAGGTAAAGCTGCTTTGGCAAATTTTAAGTTCTTAAAAAAAGCTTTAAAAACTGAAATGCAAGATTTGTTTTTAGGTGTTGGAACGATTAAAAATACCAATGAACTAAATGATTTTCTGGCTGCGGGAGCTGATTTTATTGTTTGCCCAGTTGTAGATTTAGAAGTTGGTAAACTCACACATGAAGCTGGTTTATTATGGATCCCAGGGTGTATGACACCAACTGAAATTAATATTGCTCACCAATTCGGAGCAGGTATTATCAAATTATTCCCAGCTAATATTTTAGGGCCAGAATATTTATCGTCTGTAAAGGAGCTTTTCCAAGGTCAGTTATTTGTGCCAACAGGTGGAGTAGAAATTGATGAAACGAACATCGACACTTGGTTTAAAGCAGGTGTTTGTGCAGTTGGAATGGGTAGTAAATTAGTGAGTAAAAAAATACTAGAAAATAAAGATTACGATACCTTGGTTTCGCTAACTATGAAAGCATTGGAAATTATTAACAAAGTAAAACCCTAACATACAACCAAAATAAACTTTAAGAATATGAACCAAGCCAAAATTGGTAATTATAGATGGACCATTTGCGCCCTTCTGTTTTTTGCCACAACTGTAAACTATTTAGATAGACAGGTTTTAAGTCTGCTAAAACCCGTATTAGAAGAGCAATTTGGTTGGTCAAATAGCGATTACGCAGATATTGCAGCAGTATTTCAATTTACTTACGCTATCGCAATGCTTTTTGCTGGTAGATTTGTAGATAAATTGGGTACAAAATGGGGCTATGGAATTGCGATTGTAATTTGGTCTATTGGTGCGATTATTCATGCCTATTCCATTTCAATTGGTACAGGCGTTGCATCTGTTTTAACAACTTTTGGAATTGCTGCTTTACCCGTTTCTATATTGGGCTTTATGTTTTCTAGGGCAGTTTTGGCCATTGGAGAAGCAGGTAATTTTCCCGCAGCAATAAAGGCAACAGCAGAATACCATCCAAAAAAAGAACGTTCATTGGCAACAGGTATTTTCAATTCTGGAGCTAACGTAGGTGCTGTTTTAGCGCCACTAACTGTACCTTGGATTGCCGAACACTGGGGTTGGGAAAGAGCATTTGAATTGGTTGGGGCAATAGGGTTTTTGTGGTTATTCTTTTGGTTAATTTTCTATGAATCTCCAGAGAAACAAAAAAGATTGTCTGCAGGAGAATTGGCCTACATTAACAGTGACGAAGATGAGGTTGCAGATAAAGCAAACGTTGATAAAGTATCATGGTTTAAGTTATTGACCTATAAACAAACTTGGGCTTTTACTTTTGGCAAGTTCATGACGGATGGTGTGTGGTGGTTTTTCTTGTTTTGGTTACCAGGTTATTTAAAGGATCAATACGGTATGACAGGTTCAGATATCGTGCTTCCATTATCAATACTTTATAGCATGACGATGATTGGAAGTATTGGTGGCGGTTGGTTGCCTAAATATTTTGTAGATAAAGGTTATGAAGTATATGATGGACGAATGAAAGCCATGTTTGCAATTGCACTTTTTCCATTGGTAGTTTTATTTGCACAACCCCTAGGACATTATTCTTTCTGGATTCCAGTTATTTTAATCGGTATAGGTACTTCAGCCCACCAAGCTTGGTCGGCAAATATTTTTACCACCGTTTCAGATATGTTTCCGAAAAGAGCGATTGGCTCCGTAGTTGGAATAGGCGGTATGGCAGGTGGTTTAGGCGGTGTTTTAGTAACTAAAACTGGTGGTTGGATATTCGATAATTATGCACATAAGGGGATTTCAGAGTCGTTTGCAAAATTTAATGAAATGGGTAATAGTGGTTTTATCAGTCAAATTACATCGATGGATTTAGCCAGTAAGTATGGTGATAAGGTAAATTTAAACATGATGGCATTAAGTAAATTGCCAGTTGAAGTTGCTGATAAGTTAAAATTAGAAGATGCATCTCTTTTTAATCAACTTTTAGAAATTCAAAAGCCACTGGTTCAATCTAACATGACTGTAGCCTACACGATCATGTTTGCCTTTTGTGCGGTTGCTTATTTAATTGCTTGGTCGGTTATGAAGTCATTGGTTCCAAAATATAAAAAGATTACTGATCTATAAATTATGAGCTTTCAAGAACAATTAAATGAACTCTTTTTAACGGAAGAGGAAATTCCTACTGATTTTAAATTGGTAGAAGAAGTGAATCAACGTGAATATTTATCAAACGGTGAAATGTTAACATGGAGCGGTGATGTCCACACCGTACTTTCACCAATTTGCATTAAAACAGTAAATGGTTTACAGCGTAAAATAATTGGCACCTATCCCTTATGCGATAAAGAAGAAGCGAATGCAGCGTTAGACGCAGCCGTACTAGCTTACAATAACGGTAGAGGTGAATGGCCAACCATGAGCGTAGCAAAGCGAATTGAAAGAGTAGAGAAATTTACGCATGAAATTATTGAGAAAAAGCAAGAAGTTGTAAAGTTAATCATGTGGGAAATTGGTAAAACTTATACTGATTCGACTAAAGAATTTGATCGTACTATTGAATATATTCAGGCTACAATAGATGCTTTGAAAGATTTAGATCGTCAGTCGGCTGGTTTTACCATTGAACAAGGTATTATTGCTCAGATTCGTCGCTCTCCACTGGGTGTAGTATTGTGTATGGGGCCGTTTAATTACCCTTTAAACGAAACATTTACCACCTTAATTCCTGCCCTCATTATGGGGAATACCATTTTATTTAAACCACCTAAACACGGCACTTTATTGTTCTATCCATTATTAGATGCATTTAAAAACTGCTTTCCTAAAGGGGTAGTGAACACCATCTATGGACGCGGAAATAAAATAATCCCAGGCTTAATGGAATCTGGAAAAATCAACGTGCTTACCTTAATTGGTTCAAGCAAAGTAGCTAATGAGTTAAAAAAAATGCACCCAAAAGTAAATCGTTTACGTGCTATTTTGGGTTTGGATGCTAAAAACGCAGCCATTATTACGGCAAGAGCTGATTTGAAACTAGCAGTTCAAGAAACTGTATTGGGATCTTTATCATTTAATGGGCAAAGGTGTACTGCTTTAAAGATTATTTTTGTTCACCGTAGCTTAGCAGATGAGTTTTTAGTACAATTTTCGGAAGCGGTTGGTAAATTAAAATTTGGCATGCCTTGGGTAAGTGGAGTTTCTTTGACGCCATTACCAGAGCCTCAAAAGCCCGCTTATTTGAAAGCATGTTTAGATGATGCCATTTCTAAGGGAGCAAAAATTGTGAATGAAAATGGTGGTGCTACAAACGAATCATTCGTTTTTCCGGCAATTGTGTACCCGGTTAATGCAAAAATGAAACTCTATACCGAAGAGCAATTTGGTCCGGTTGTGCCAGTGGTGCCATTTGATGATTTAGAAGAAACCATAACTTATTTGATCGAGTCAACCCACGGACAGCAAGTAAGTATTTTTAGTAATGATGAAGATGAAATTGCATCCTTAATTGATCCTTTAGTAAATCAGGTAAGCCGTGTAAACATCAATTGTCAGTGCCAGCGTGGACCAGATGTATTTCCCTTTACAGGGAGAAAAGATAGTGCAGAAGGAACTTTATCTGTTGTAGACGCATTGCGTTCATTCTCCATCCGCTCTCTGGTTGCGACTAAGCTTAATGATAGTAACAAGCACCTCTTAAATGAAATTATTGATAGTCATAGTTCAAACTTCTTAAGCACAAAGTATTTATTTTAGTAAAAACTGAAAGTAATTTAAGCTCTTGTAAGTTACATTTACAATTAAGTCAAAAAAGAAGGTGCAAACTTTCTTTTTTTTTATAAAATTAGTTATATTTGAGCTTACTCTTTCGAGAGTATGTTTTTCATAGGTAGATGTAGGGTCAGGAACTTTGTTTCTGGCCCTTTTTTGTATCTTTGTGTAGATTATGCAGAACAAGAAAAAAATTATCGTTGCCGTTACTGGAGCAAGTGGTTCGATTTATGCCAAACTTTTATTAGATAACCTTATAAAACTTTCAGATCAAATCGAACAAGTAGGGGTAGTAATGTCTGATAATGCAAAAGAAGTATGGCGTTTTGAACTTGGTAATGAAGATTATAATCATTATCCATTTTCTTTTTATAGTAAAATGGATTTTAATGCCCCTTTTGCCTCAGGCTCTGCCAAATACGACACCATGATTATTGTACCCTGTTCTATGGGAACACTTGGCCGTATTGCAAACGGTATTTCCAACGATTTAATTTCTCGCGCAGCTGATGTAATTTTGAAAGAACGTAGAAAATTAATCGCAGTAGTTCGCGACACACCGTTTGGTCTCATCCATATCAATAACATGAAAACGGTTACAGAAGCTGGAGGAATTATATGCCCTGCAAACCCTTCTTTCTATAACCTTCCAAAAACAATTGAAGAAGTAGCCCAAACAGTGGTTAGTCGTATGATCGATTTGGCTGGGCTAGAACAAGAAAGTTATCGTTGGAATGAAGAGTAGTTTTTGTAACTTTACTGCCTATGAAAAAAGTTGCATTTTATACACTTGGCTGTAAGCTAAATTTTTCAGAAACCTCCACCATTGGTCGCCTATTTACCGATGCTGGTTATGCTGTGGTAGAATTTACTGATGCTGCCGATGTATATGTAATTAATACTTGCTCAGTAACTGATCATGCTGATAAAAAGTGCCGCAAGGTAGTTAAAGAAGCGTTAAAATATTCTCCTAATGCTTACGTAACCATTGTTGGTTGCTACGCTCAATTAAAGCCCACAGAAATTGCTGAAATAGAAGGGGTAGATATGGTGTTAGGTGCTGCAGAAAAATTTAGAATCGTAGAATATATTTCAGACCTCACCAAAAATCCGAAAGCAGTTGTTCACCAACAAAATATAGAGAAAGTAAACCATAATTTTATTGCTGCATATTCAATTGGTGATAGAACCCGTACCTTTTTAAAAGTACAAGATGGTTGTGATTATCCCTGTACCTATTGTACAATCCCATTAGCCAGAGGCGGAAGTAGAAGCGACACCATCGAAAATGTAGTTTATCGTGCTACACAAATTGCAGCTAGTGGCGTTAAAGAAATTGTGCTTACCGGCGTAAATCTTGGCGATTTTGGAATTAGAGAGGGACAAAGAAAAGATAAATTTTTCGACTTGGTTAAAGCTTTAGACGAAGTCGAAGGAATTGAACGTATTCGTATTTCATCTATTGAGCCCAACTTGTTGAGCAATGATATTATCGATTTTGTAGCTACATCTAAGCGTTTTGTTCCACACTTTCATATTCCATTACAATCTGGCTCAGATAAAATATTAGGCTTGATGAAAAGACGGTATCAAAGAGAATTATATACCGAGCGCGTAGCTAAAATTAAGCAAGTGATGCCTAATTGCTGTATTGGTGTTGATGTGATAGTAGGTTTCCCTGGCGAAACACATGATGATTTTTTGGATACTTATCAATTCTTAAATGAATTAGATATCTCTTATTTACACGTTTTTACCTATTCAGAACGTGAGCAAACAGCGGCTGCAACTATGCAAGGCAAAGTAACTGGAAGTACGCGTTTTGACCGTAATAAAATGTTGCATATACTATCTGATAAAAAGAGAAGAGCTTTTTACCAATCACAAATTGGCAGCGAAGCACAAGTTCTTTTTGAAGATGATCAGAAAAATGGATTTATGCATGGCTTTACCAAAAACTATGTAAAAGTAAAAGCAAAGTATGATCCCGTAATGGTTAATGAACTTAAAAATGTAAAGTTAACCGCACTTTTAGCCGATGGTGAAGTGGAAGTGATGGAGCTAGATACTGTTTACACACACCAGTAGTTCATCCATCTTCCATTTTGCCTTTTCGATCTTTCATATACCTTTAGTCTTTCAGCTTTCTTTCCTATCTTAGCCTAAACTTTTTTGTTATGTTCCCAACCGTTTCTCATTTTCTAAATTATCTTTTTGGCATAGATTTGCCCCTTCCTTTTAATACTTTTGGTGTTTTTGTAGCACTGGCTTTTGTGGCGGGGTATTGGGCTTTTTCTGAAGAAGCTAAAAGGAAGGAAGCTTTAGGGATTATTAAGCCTACCTTAAAAAGGATTACGATCGGTTCGCCTGCAAGTGCCCTAAGTTTATTTACAAATGCTTTTTTTGGGTTTTTAGTTGGCTATAAATTGGTTTATGCCCTCCTAAATTATAAACTTTTTGTGAGCGATTCACAACTGGTGTTATTATCAGGAAAGGGAAATATTTTGGGCGGATTAGTGTTAGCCGCTTTATTTGCCTATTGGGAGTATAAGGAAAAGGAAAAATCAAAGTTACCTAAACCAAAAACGGTAGAAGTCACTGTTCGTCCACATGAATTAATGAGCAATCTAATTGTATGGGCAGCAGTATGGGGTTTTTTAGGTGCAAAAATATTCGACAATCTTGAGCATTGGGATACTTTTATCCAAGATCCAATTGGGGGCTTACTTTCTTTTAGTGGATTAACGTTTTATGGTGGATTAATTTGCGGTGGTGCTGCGGTGCTTTATATCGCGCGTAAAAATGGTATTAAACCCTTGCATATGCTTGATATCGGCGGACCAGGGATGATGTTAGCATACAGTGTAGGGCGAATTGGATGCCACTTATCAGGCGACGGTGATTGGGGTATCGTAAATTTAAATCCTAAGCCGTTTAACTGGCTTCCAGATTGGCTTTGGGCTTATACCTATCCTAATAACGTAGCAAATGAAGGGGTATCGATTGAAAATTGTGTGGGCAAATTTTGCAATGTATTGCCACAACCTGTATATCCAACACCACTTTATGAAGTGATTGCGGCTTTTCTAATTTTTTTAGTGCTTTGGAAAATTCGTCACCGTATTAAATTGCCTGGCATGATGTTTGGTATTTACTTGATGTTTAATGGGTTAGAGCGTTTCTTAGTGGAACTTATCCGAGTAAACTCAAAATATACCGTCGCAGGAATATCATTCACTCAAGCCGAATTAATTTCTACCTTATTATTTATCTGCGGTTTGTTACTGGTTACATTTTCCATCAAAAACAAACAAAAACATGCTAATTATTAAGTGATGATGAATTACGAATTGCTTTGTGCTAAAGTAATTGCCATTGCCCGATTAACAGGAAACTTTATCCGTAAAGAAGCAATGGCATTCGATTCAAAGTCTATTGAGTACAAAGGCTTGAACGATTTAGTTTCTTATGTTGATAAGCAAGCGGAAAAACAATTGGTTAGAAATTTAACCAAAATTTTACCGGGTGCTGGATTTATTACTGAAGAAGAAACTATTAATCGTATAGGTAAAACTTATACTTGGATTATCGACCCCTTAGATGGAACAACTAACTTTATACATGGGATTCCCACCTATTCGATTAGCATTGCCTTATATGAAGAGTGCCAACCAGTTATTGGTGTAGTTTATGAAATAAATAGAGGAGAAATGTTTTCTGCTTATAAGGGAGGAGCGGCTTATCTTAATTTAAAAGAAATCAAAGTTTCTTCGAATGCAAAACTTTCTCAAAGTCTCCTGGCTACAGGGTTTCCATATTATCAATTCGAGAAACAACCACAGTACATTCAACTATTAACCGAGATGATGCAGAAGTGTCATGGATTAAGACGAATAGGCTCTGCAGCAGTAGATTTAGCATACGTGGCTTGTGGTCGATTTGAAGCCTATTTCGAGTATAACCTTAATTCTTATGATGTAGCGGCTGGTGCTTATCTCGTTCAGCAAGCGGGCGGAACCATTTTAAACTTTTCTGGTGGCGATGAATTTTTAGAAATTAGAGAAATATTAGCTACAAATGGCTTGGTTACAGATGAGATTTTAGAAACGATTAAGAAATATTTCTAATGCTTTAAAGTGCTTCAGAAACCACTTCTTTAACCTCAGGTACCATTCGTTGTAATAAATTCTGAATACCTGATTTTAAGGTAATTGTGGAAGAAGGACAGCCGCTACAGCTTCCTCTTAACTCAACTGTTACTATACCTTCATCGAATGATTTATAAGAAATTGCCCCGCCATCTTGTTCTACAGCTGGGCGAACGTAATCATGCAAAATTTGTTGAATTTTAATTTCAAGATCACTACCTTCAAAAGCCGGGATATCTTCACTACTATTATCTTTTATTTTAAGTTCCGACTCTACAGCGCCCTTTACAAATTCTTTTAAAATAGCCTCAATATCTCCCCATTCCGCATCTTCAGTTTTGGTAATGGTTACAAAATTACTGGCAAAGAAAACACCATTAACAAAGTTAAACTTGAACAATTCGTTTGCAAATGGAGAAAGCGCGGCACTTTCTTTAGTTGCAAAATCTTCACTACCATTAATTAGGAGTTTATTAACCATAAACTTCATGGTAGCTGGATTAGGTGTTTGTTCGGTATATACGTTTATCGTCATGTTTTTAAAATTATACCACAAAAATAATTAATTCTAATTCTAAATAGCAGATGTTGTTGTCTATTTTAGGTCATTTTGGTTGTGGAACTAAAATACCCCTGTATAATTAAAGGGTGTAATCATTTTCAGTTCCGCTTTAATCTTTTCATTCACATCCAATTGATCAATAAAAGCCGCCATGGTTAGTGCTGTAATTTTATTGTTAGTACGTGTTAAAGCTTTTAGTGCTTCGTAGGGATTTGGATAAGCCTCTCTTCTTAACACCGTTTGGATCGCTTCGGCAACTACCGCCCAATTGTTTTCAAGATCGGCCTCAATGGCTTCGTTATTAAGAATAATCTTATTTAAACCCTTTAAAGTAGAGCTCATGGCAATCAAAGTATGCGCCATAGGTACACCAATATTTCTGAGTACAGTTGAATCGGTTAAATCTCTTTGCAGGCGAGAAATCGGTAATTTTGCAGCAAAAAATTCAAATAATGCATTCGCTAAGCCCGCATTTCCTTCGGCATTTTCAAAATCAATCGGGTTTACTTTATGTGGCATAGCCGATGAACCCACTTCGCCTTCTTTAATTTTTTGCTTAAAGTAATTCTTAGAAATATAAGCCCAAATGTCACGGTCTAAATCGATAATAATATTGTTGATCCGCTTTAAGGCATCACATTGCGCTGCAAATTGGTCATAATGTTCAATTTGAGTGGTATACTGTGCGCGATTTAAACCCAAAGTCTCATTCACAAAGCGATTGGAAAAAGCCACCCAATCCGTAGCGGGGTAAGCGATATGATGTGCATTGAAATTTCCAGTTGCCCCACCAAATTTTGCACTATTGGGTATATTTTTAAGGTTTTCTAATTGGATTTTTAATCGTTCTGCAAATACTAGAAACTCTTTCCCCAACTTAGTAGGAGAGGCAGGTTGCCCGTGCGTATGGGCTAAAAGTGGAACGTTTTCCCAATCTTTTGCTAGCGCATTTATTTTTTCAATAAGTTCAACAATGGCTGGATAATAAACTTCTTCCAAACCTAATTTAAACGTATATGGAATGGCCGTATTATTGATATCTTGAGAAGTTAACCCAAAATGAATAAATTCTTTAAAGGGTTGAAGATTTAACTCGTCGAATTTAGCTTTGATAAAATACTCCACAGCCTTTACATCATGGTTGGTAATGCTTTCGGTTTCTTTTACACGTGCGGCATCTACATCCGTAAACGATTGATAAATGGTTCTTATGTTCGAATAAAGTTTCGTGTCAAAATTAACTAGACCAGGTATTTTAGCTTCACAAAGTGCGATAAAATATTCGATTTCTACGAAAATTCGGTATTTGATTAAGGCAGACTCAGAAAAGTAATCCGCAAGTTTAGCGGTAGTTTTTCTATAGCGGCCATCAATGGGAGATATGGCCTGAAGCGGAGATAAATTCATTTGAACTTGAAATTTGATATTTCCGCAAAGTTAAGTATTTAAGGGGGATAAAAAAATCAGTAATACAGGTGTGATTTAAGATGGTGATTTGGTGGGTGGTGTAGGCCTAGACCAAGCTAGAAGAAAGGGTTTACATTGGATTTACATTGGACTTGGGTTGGACTTGGGTTGGACTTGGGTTGGATCTGTAAATAAAAAAAACGGTTATGAATCAAAAAAGCACCAACAAATTTGTTAGCGCTTTTTTGTAAATTTTGTATTTGACTAGTGTTTTACAGTTGAATCTTTAACTGTAGTATCAGTAGTAACAACAGTATCAGTGATAGTAGTGTCTGCATTGATAGTAGTGTCAGAACCTATAGTATCAGCACCTTCTGCTTTTTTCTCTGAATTACAAGCTGCTACTGATAAAGATAATGCTAAAGCTAAAAAGCCAAATTTAAATAAGTTTTTCATTCTAATTTTCTGTTTAAATAATTAATTAATTTACTTGTTAATACGGCAAAGTTAAAAAGGTAACCCGTAAATTTGAAAAAAAGTTAATATTATTTTTTTATCACTCAATGGGATAAGGCTATGGCTGTTTTTAATTAAATATCATCATAAGTTTACACTTACAAATGCAATAAATAAAACTCCTGATAGCTTCATTATCGTTAAAAATGAAATTATATCCCAATGAAAATTTGTTGTATTTTGCAAGAAAAATGGTTGAAAAATAGAATTTATGATTTTTTTTTCAATTGTTGGGTTACCATTCACATTAAAATGTATTAATTAGTGAGTATTAAGTTAAGCAGTTCAATTCCAACAGATAGAGAAGTAGTATTAGGTATACTTAATAACTCAGAAGAAGCACTTAATAAGTTGTATTTAGGCTATTTTCCAATGGTTTTGCAATTTATTTTAAATAATAGTGGCGATGAGGCGGATGCAAAGGATGTATATCAAGAAGCCATTATTGTTTTATATGATAAAATTAAGAGTGGTAAATTTGAGTTAAGTAGTAAACTCAAAACATATTTATATTCAGTAAGTAGACGTATTTGGTTAAAGAAGCTTGCACAACAAAGTAAAAAAACGAATAATATTGCTGATTTTGAAGATGTATTAGCTGTAGACGAAGATTTTGAGCGGCATGAAGAAAAAGACCAGCAATTTGATCAAATGAAGAAAGCCTTAGATAATTTAGGCGAACCTTGCAAAACGATTATTCAGGATTTTTATATCCATAATCTATCAATGCAAGACATTTGTGAAAAATTTGGTTATACCAATACAGATAATGCAAAGACACAAAAATATAAGTGTTTACAACGGTTAAAAAAGTTATTTTTTCAATTATAAAATGAACAACGACATTCAGTTAGAATCGATTATTGAAGATTATTTAAACGGTAGGCTTAATCCAGCAGAGTTAGCTGCTTTCGAACAATTACGGAGCAATGATCCAGTTGTTGATCATAAGGTTGTTGCGCATAATTTTTTTTTAGAATCTATGCAGAAATATGCTGAAACTTCGATTTTAAAGGCGCAAATGGATAACGCCCATATCGAAATAGATGTATATGAAATTAGTGCCAAAGTTAAACCACATTCTTCAAAAGTGGTTAGAATTTGGCGCAATAATAAATCTGCAATTGCGATAGCCGCTTCATTTCTAATTATGGCAAGCGCTGTTTTGCTGTCTAGCTATAGCCTCAATAAACAAGAAGGTAATTTGCAATTGTTGGATAGAAAGGTTTCTCAACTCAATCAATCACAAAACAATATTATTAGAGTAATCACAAACGATGCTCAAAAGGCAAATCGTGCTCCAGCAAAATTTGGTGGAACCGGATTTGCCATTTCAAGTAATGGCTTTATTTTAACCAATTATCATGTAATTAAAGGCGCAGATTCATTATACATACAGAATAACAAAGGTGTTTCTTATAAAGTAAAGAAATTTTATATGGATCCAGTTAATGATATTGCGATCCTAAAAGTTACTGATTTATCTTTCGTAAGCCTTGGTGCAGTACCCTATAGTATAAAGAAAACGAACGCAGGTATTGGCGAAGCAGTTTATACTTTAGGTTATCCCAAAGATGATGTTGTACTTGGCGATGGTTATGTAAGTTCTAAAACAGGAATTAATGGTGATACCCTCGCTTACCAAATCGCTATTCCGGTTAACCCAGGAAATAGCGGCGGCCCATTGCTAGACAACAACGGGAACATCGTTGGCGTGATTAATGGCAAAGAAGATAAAACAGATGGGGCAGCATTTGCAGTAAAATCACGCTACATTATCGAAGCCCTAAACGCTATTCCTCAAGACTCATTAAGCAAAAGAGTAGGCTACGGAAAGAAAAGCATATTACAAGGCTTAAAACGTAATCAACAAGTTGAAAAAATTCAAGATTATGTTTTTATGATCAAGGTATATAATTAACGCTTAATTATTAAATTTGAAAACCCTGTGGTATAAAAGCTTCAGGGTTTTATTTTTTTTATTTGCGTCGTCAATTTAGACGATTTATTAAATTACTATGGAATTTGGACGCGTTGAACATTCAGAAATAAAAGCGATTGATTTTACCCTACCAAAAGATGGTGATCAAACTTCAATTACACTAAAGCCTTTAAAAAATAAAGCAAATTCCGAATTTTACGTGGGCTGTGCCAAATGGGGAAGAAAGGAGTGGATTGGCCTTATCTATCCAGAGAAAACAAAAGAAAAGGAATTTTTGGGTGCATATGTTAAGCATTTTAATTCGATAGAATTAAACGCTGTTTTTTATAGCATCCCCAAAGAAGATCAAATTTTGAAATGGAAGGCCATGGTCGAAGCCAATACAAACAAAGATTTTATCTTTTGTCCGAAATTTTCTAGGACCATCACCCATATCAAACGCTTTAACAATGTGGATGCAGAAACTGACAACTATTTGAAAGCTATTACTGCATTTGGTAACCAGCTAGGGCCTTGTTTTTTACAGGTAAGCGATAACTTCAGTCCAAAAAACCTTCCCATCCTCGAAGCGTATCTCAAGAAATTACCAGTAGATTTTAATGTGTTTATAGAAGTTAGACATGAAGATTGGTTTAAAGATAAGAATGCAAGAAAGGAATTATTTCAAATGTTGGCCAAATTGGGTAAAGGTGCAGCCATTACTGATTCAAGTGGACGAAGGGACTGTGTGCACATGGAATTAACCACCCCCGAAGCCTTCATTCGCTTTGTGGGTAATGGTGGTGCATTTTTAGATTCTGATAAAGCCCGAATCGATGAGTGGGTAATTCGGATTAAGCAATGGTTAGATCAAGGATTGGAAAAGGTTTACTTCTTTTTGCATCAACATGATGAGGCAGATACACCCTTAATTGCCGATCATACGATTGAACAATTTAACAAAAAACTAGGAAGTAATTTAGCACGGATCAATTTTATAACAAAACAAGGAGGATTATTTTAGCCTTTTTTTGTAACTTGTATCACATTTAATTTTTCACATTATAATAAAAAACACCATGAGTTTAAGAATTGGAGATACCGCACCGAACTTTAAAGCTATAACATCTATCGGAGAAATAGATTTTTACGAATATTTGGGTGACAGTTGGGGCGTTTTATTCTCGCATCCGGCTGATTATACACCAGTTTGCACAACAGAACTGGGTAAAACAGCATCACTAAAGCCAGAATTTGATCAACGAAATGTAAAAGTTTTAGCACTAAGTGTTGATTCTGCCGAATCACACAAAGGATGGATTAGCGATATTAATGAAACTCAAAACACGAATGTAGAATTTCCAATTATTGCCGATCAGGATAAGAAAATAGCCGATGCCTATGATATGATTCATCCCAATGCCTCAGAAACAATGACGGTTCGTTCTTTATTTGTGATTTCTCCAGATAAGAAAGTGAAATTAATGATTATCTACCCAGCATCTACAGGGCGTAACTTTGTAGAAGTTTTAAGAGTAATCGATTCCTTACAGTTAACTGCTAAATATAGCGTAGCAACACCTGCAGATTGGAAAGATGGTGAAGATGTAATTGTAATGAATAGCATTAAAACAGAAGATATTCCTGCTAAGTTTCCAAAAGGATATACCGTAATTAAACCTTATTTAAGAACTACACCGCAACCGAATAAATAGTAAAAATATAGTGCATAGCGAATAGCTATGCACTATTAGTCATTAGCTAAAATTCTTCATAAATAACGCGTCGTAATTTTTTAGCTTCTCTTTTATCGCTTTATTTAATTCTTTTTGCTGATGATTTTCTGTTGAACGATCTAATTGTTGCAACACAAAAAAGCCAATCTGCACATCATTTATTAAGCTTTGTTGTTGCTCGGGCTTAAGTGATAAAATATAATCGAACTCTTTCGCTATAAATGAAGTAGTAGCAGCTGTGATTTGATTGGTATTACTAAGCATTCCTAGTTGATACAAGTTTTGAATTAATCCTACTTTATTTAAGGTATCTGAAATGGAACAGTTTTGAAGTCGGATAGCTTTAAGTGTTCTTTCCATTACATTTTTAGCCATTTGAACTTTGTTTTCCTGTATAAGATTTCTGGTTAAGGTATTTGCAAAAGATAATGTTCCTTGCATTACACGTCTGCTTTCTGGATCTAAATATTTAGCGGTTTTAAAGCCTCCCAATTCAAATTTATTTACATAATGCTGATAGGCTAAATTGCTATTGGTTTGCTCTGTTTTACTGAAATTTTCAGCTGTAGAAGGTTTTAATGGCAATAAACGATAGGCATAACCCTCTAAATACAAATATTTATCCAATCCAATATACGTGTCTTCTGATACAGAAGCGGCAAAATAAACCGGCCTCTTCCAATCATTATGTGCTAAAATATCGAACATGGTCAAGTCTGATTTTAAGACATGTTGTTTTTTAAAGTTCCACTCTAACACATTAGCGATCTTCCCTTTGTTAGCTATATCAACGGTTTTGGTGGCAATAATATGGTTGGGGTCTATGGTCATCTTCAATTTTTGTGTGGGCATAAAATTTTCAAAGCTACCATCGCTCAGCTCAATTTTATCGTCTTTATTGTCTGAAGTAAGCACCGAAAGTAATTCGCTCAATTCTACGCTATCTTTAATGCCATAATCGTAGTAAGTTAAATAATCGCGAGTTCCATCCTTATATTGCTCATTGTGCATAGTTATCGGTAAAGCGGCAGATTTATGTTGTTGTCGCTTCATTTGATCGATATAAGATTCTGAAGATAAAAATTGAAGGTTTACCACCCTTACATCTGTTCTAATTCCCTCCACTTCTTGCACATACCACAAGGGGTAGGTATCGTTATCTGCATTGGTAAACAAAATGGCATTCGGTTCACAACTGTTCAGGTAGTTTTTAGCCATTTCTAAAGCTGTAGTTTTTCCAGAGCGATTATGATCGTCCCAACCATTTATTGCCATCAGAGCAGGTGCAACTAAACAAATTATAGTAACCAAAGCAAGATTTAACTTTTGGTATTTGTATTTAGCCATAAATTCTTTTAATGCAAGTACACTTAAGCCAATTACGATGGCAAAAGCATAAAATGAGCCTACATATGCATAATCGCGCTCTCGTACCTGTAAGGGGGTTTGATTGATGTATAGAATAATCGCAATCCCAGTACAAAGGAATAGTGTAATCACTGCCAATGCATCATTTCTGTTTTTTCGCCATAAATATACCAAACCTATCATCCCCAAAATAAAGGGAAAACCATAAAAGAGATTATATCCTTTATTAGTGGTTATGCTTGGTGGTAATTTGCTTTGATCACCTAAATGTAGGGCATCGATAGGCTTAATGCCCGAAAGCCAATTTCCTTCGTTAAGGCTTCCCTGACCTTGTATATCATTTTGACGACCAATGAAGTTCCATGAAAAATATCGCCAATACATAAAACCTAATTGATAATTGGTAAAAAAGTTAAAATTTTGCCAAAACTTAGGTGTTTCTCCCTCCGAAATGTTCATCCAATTTTTATAGAATTTTACATGCTCGGGTTTATCGCTAAAAGTTCGTGGGAATAAGGTGTTTTTATCATAAATACGTTCATAATTTTTACCATTCGCCTCATATTTATTTAGCCCTTTTCTATA
>JACMOW010000203.1 GCA_014377775.1 Pedobacter sp.
GATGGAGCGTGGTTCTACACTTTCATCTGGCCAAGCACAGCTCATTTCTTTTATCAGAGCCTTAGTGTATCAGCCAGCAATTTTGGTTTTAGATGAAGCTACTTCATCCGTTGATACGGAGACTGAAATGTTAATTCAAAAGGCAATTGATAAACTCATGCAGGGCAGAACATCGATCGTTATTGCCCATCGATTATCGACCATCCAAAAGGCAGATTTAATTTTGGTGTTGGATAAAGGAGAGATTAAAGAAAAAGGAACGCATCAGCAATTGCTGAAAATGAACGGCTATTACAAGCGTTTGTATGATTTGCAATTTTCGTCGGCAGGAATTGCGATGGGGTGAGCGTTTTAGTTAAGTATTTAATCGTTAGTATATAGACATAGTTTGGTAACAATATGAAAAAAATAACCTTAATTTTATTAGCCTGCTTAGCCGTTCTCGTTGCGAATGCGCAAAAGGGGAGTTTATTTATTATTGGTGGTGGCGAACGTTCGGATGCCTTAATGAAGCAAATGGTAGATGTTTCAGCGTTAAAAGCCAAAGATTACATCATTGTTTTGCCTATGGCGAGCGAAATTCCAGATACAGGATATAAGTTCTTTTCTACGCAATTAAAGAAGTTAACTAACGGAATAGCTATCCGGAACTTTAACTTTAGTAAGCACGATGTAAACGATAAAAAATGGATCGACTCATTAGCTGGAGCGAAATTAATTTATATTTTAGGAGGTGATCAGAACCGGTTTATGAAAGCAGTTTTAGGTACGCCCGTATATACAGCAATACATAAAGCCTATACAAATGGTGCTACCATTGCCGGTACAAGCGCAGGTGCGGCGGTAATGAGTAAATATATGATTACGGGTAAGCACTTAATAGACACTGCTGCAAGAGATGGCTTTAATAAGCTATGGGATAAAAACATTGAGTTTTCAGAAGGGCTTGGCTTACTGCAAAATACCATTATCGATCAACATTTCATTAAAAGAAACCGATATGCGAGATTAATTTCTTCGTTAGCTGCACATCCTGCATTGGTATGCATAGGAATTGATGAAAGTACTGCAATTATTATTCATGGTAATAAAGCAACGGTTGCTGGCGATAGTCAGGTTATTCGCCTCGCTAATCCTCAAAATCTTCAAAAAACGCCAAAGGGCTTGATCAAATTTAATCAGGCGGCTTTTGGTATTTTTACTGCAGGAGATGTTATGCTCATTCGATGAGGGTTTATTTAATTAATTGTTCTTCTTTAAAGTAAATAAACGTATCGGAACCCTTTTTTTCAGTTTTCTCTTGGGTTAAAATTATGCTTTTTAATCGTAAAAATTTTATGTTCCAAGTACCAATAGAATCGCTACTATAAGTGAGATTATCGCCATTGGCGTCTATGCTATAACTAAGGGCTTGGCCACGCTTAATACATTTACCATCGTCCGTAAATCGAACAGTATCAACGCGCCTAACGATAGATGGGCTATCCAAACCGTAAATTAATGTATCATTAGCAGTAACTATACCATTTTTTGTAGTTTTAAAAATAGCCTTTTTAAGCGGCCATTTACCAATAAAATGATTCGTAACAAATTGCTGGCTATTTACCTCTTCCTTTTGGCAAGCATAAAAAATAAGGGTCACTGCCGCAAAGAAGATATATTTATTCATAAACACAAAGATAAGAATATTTTATATCTTCAAATTATGAAGTCAATTTTATCCAATTTAACTTTTCAAGTTTTAGTAGCCATTGCCTTAGGTGTTTTGGTTGGTGTTTTCTACCCTAGTTTTGCATCGTATGCTGAGTTAATCAGTAAAAGTTTCATTAATATGATCAGCATGCTCATTGCCCCAATCATATTTTTTACCATTGTTTTGGGGATTGCCCACATGGGCGACATGAAGAAAGTGGGTAGGGTAGGTGGTAAAGCTTTACTTTATTTCGAAATCGTAACCACATTGGCCATCATCATCGGAATGCTAGTAGCCAATTTTCTAAAACCAGGTGTTGGCGTGAATGTGCCTGCTGGCGATGTAACTAAGATTACCACCTATGCCACACAGGCGAGAGAAATTAATTGGTTAGAATTTATTACACATATTATCCCTAAAAACATTTTCGAAGCCTTTACAAAGGGCGAAATTCTTCAGATTTTGTTTTTTGCCATACTCTTTGGATACGGATTAAGCAAGATGGGCGAGAAAGGACACTCGCTAATTAGCACCTTCGATAAAATATCAAAAGTGCTTTTCAATATCATGAAAGTAGTGATGCGTGTAGCGCCAATTGGTGCATTTGGCGGAATGGCATTTAGTGTGGGTAAGTATGGCTTAGGTACGCTAGTGCCAATGGCGAAGCTAATGGGAGCCGTCTATTTAACGTGTTTTCTTTTCATTTTTATAGTGTTAAACGCCATTTGTCGCTATTATAAGTTTAGCCTTTGGCAATATTTAAAATACATCCGTCAAGAAATATTAATCGTATTGGGTACTTCTTCGTCTGAGTCGGTTTTGCCGAGCATGATGAAAAAAATGGAGGATATTGGCTGTGATAAATCCGTAGTTGGTTTAGTGATTCCAACGGGTTATTCTTTTAATTTGGATGGAACGGCAATTTACTTGGCCATGGCCGTTATCTTTTTAACACAGGTTTTTAATATCGACTTATCTATCGGCGAACAGCTCTCGGTTATGGCGGTGCTGATGATCACCTCAAAGGGAGCTGCTGGCGTGACAGGAAGTGGGTTTATTGTATTGGCAAGTACGCTTACGGCTTTAAAAATTATGCCAGTAGAGCATATTGCGATTTTATTGGGGGTTGATCGTTTTATGAGCGAAGCAAGGGCCATTACCAATATGATTGGAAACGGGATTGCTACCATTGTTATCGCAAAGAGCGAAAATGAATTTGATCAGCAAAAGTACTTAAAGGCCATACAGCCAGCAGCGATAGAAAAAGCAGAAGAAGATCACTTTTAATTTGACAATGCATCGCATTTAGCTTAAGTTTGCACAAAAATAGATATAATGAGTGTTTTAGTAAATAAAGATTCAAAAGTAATTGTTCAAGGTTTTACGGGTAACGAAGGTACTTACCATGCTGAGCAAATGATCGCTTACGGTACAAACGTTGTTGGTGGGGTAACACCAGGTAAAGGCGGTCAAACTCACCTCGATAAGCCCGTGTTCAATACGGTTAAGGATGCGGTTGATAAGGCCGGAGCTAATGTATCTATTATATTTGTACCTCCAGCATTCGCTGCCGATGCTATTATGGAAGCTGCTGAAGCAGGTATTAAAGTAATTGTTTGTATTACAGAAGGTATTCCAACAAAGGATATGATTGCTGTAAAATCTTATATTTCAGGTAGAGATTGCCGTTTAATTGGGCCTAATTGTCCGGGTATTATTACAGCCGACGAAGCTAAAATTGGTATTATGCCTGGTTTTATCTTCAAAAAGGGTACAGTTGGGGTCGTTTCTAAATCAGGAACTTTAACCTACGAAGCTGTAGATCAAGTGGTAAAAGCAGGTTTAGGCATTACTACTGCAATCGGTATCGGTGGAGATCCTATTATTGGCACTACAACTAAAGAAGCGGTTGAGTTATTAATGAACGATCCAGAAACTGAAGGTATTATCATGATTGGTGAAATTGGTGGTGGTATGGAAGCTGAAGCGGCCTTGTGGATTAAAGCGAACGGCACTAAACCTGTTGTAGGATTTATTGCTGGTCAGACTGCCCCCCCGGGCCGTAGAATGGGTCATGCAGGTGCAATTGTTGGCGGTGCTGACGATACAGCTGCGGCGAAAATGAAGATCATGGTCGAGTGCGGAATTACGGTGGTAGAAAGTCCAGCAGAAATTGGCGCTGCAATGGCAATATTATTGAAGAAATAAGCGTTTTTTACTCTCTAGCTGCTACTTTATATATCGGCTTTACCAGAAAACTAAAAAAAAAATGTAACAATTGCCATTTTTTTATCTTAGCTAAATGTAGTTATGGAATAGCTTTCTTCCATTATATTTCTCGTTACAGGTCCAACCCAAGTCCAACCCAAGTCCAACCCAAGTCCAATGTAAATCCAATGTAGCGACTTAGTTCTACCGTTCTACTACCATTCAACTAGGCTTTAGTTGTGTCTTCTTCAGTACACAGTTCCCGACTTCGGACTTCCAGACTTCCAGACTTTTTTAATTATATTTGTATTTAGGGTGTAAGGAAAATCCAAGTCGTTCGACAAAGCGTATATCACTTTATAGACACAAAGAGAAATGAAATCAACAATAAATAAAACGATAATGGTGTTAAGCTTGTTTATAATAACAGGTTTAACTGCTTGTGCACAAAAACAAGAAAAGGCAGTGACTTCTAAAACAACAAAAAAAATGGAGTGGAATAAATTAACTAAAGAGGAAGAAGATGTAATTGTACGCAAGGGTACGGAGTATCCAGGTACAGGCAAATACGATAAATTCAGTGAAAAGGGAATTTATGCTTGTAAAAGGTGTAATGCAGCATTATACAAATCAGACTCAAAATTTGATGCGCATTGTGGATGGCCAGCTTTTGATGATGAAATTAAAGGTTCAGTAAAACGCATTCCTGATGCAGATGGACAACGGGTAGAGATTGTTTGCGCCAATTGTGGTGCACACTTAGGTCATGTTTTTAGTGGAGAAGGATTTACCACAAAAAATACACGCCATTGCGTAAATTCAATTTCGATGGTTTTTGTGCCAGATAAGAAAAAATAATTTAACACCAAAAAAACCGCTTTGATATTTATCTTGGCGGTTTTTTATATTATTTAAGTCTTGCTTGCATCTCACTAATTACATCTTTGTAGGTATTCAGTAAGCGTTCCCATTCTTTAAATTTCTCGTCATCTTTTGCACCAGTATTAGCAGCACCCGATGATTCGCTTTGTATCTTCACTACATATTGCAAACTACCTGTATTGCCAGGCTTAACAATAACCCGTGTGCGAATGGTATTGTTCGGAAAATTTTTCATAGACCAAGCTGTACGCAAATA
>JACMOW010000204.1 GCA_014377775.1 Pedobacter sp.
ACACGTTCTTTAATGCTATCAAATTGTGCGATTGACTCGTGTTTATCTACAAAATTAATGTGCTCATAAATTTCATCCGATAGGATAAAAATTTGAGGATATTTTTCAAATACTTTTACCAAAGCAGCTAATTCATCTTTGCTATATACTGATCCAGTTGGATTGCAAGGAGAGGAGAACATGAAGAGCTTAGATTTTGGGGTAATGGCTGCTTCGAGTTGCGCAGGTGTAATTTTAAAATCACTTTCTATAGTGGTATCGATGAAAACAGATTTTCCTTCTGCGAGAATAACCATTTCAGAGTAGGAAACCCAATAAGGTGTAGGTATAATAACTTCGTCTCCTGGATTAATTAAGGTTAAAATCACATTCGATAAAGATTGTTTTGCGCCAGTAGAAACTACAATCTGTGAAATATCATAATCTAAATTATTTTCATTTTTTAACTTGTCACAAATGGCTTTGCGCAATTCTGGATAGCCTGGTACTGGAGAGTAACGCGTATAATTTTCGTCCAATGCTCTTTTAGCGGCATCTTTTACGTGATCAGGGGTATTGAAATCGGGTTCGCCAATGCTTAAACTGATGATATTAATTCCTTTGGCTGATAATTCGCGGCCAAGCTTAGTCATTTTAAGTGTTGCAGATTCGGATAAGCTATTGATTCTTTCGGATAAAAATGTCATAATGTTGCTGTGAAAGGGCAAATATAAAAATCGATTGCATATAGCAGGTAAAAAAAATACTTTTTAGTATAATTTAATGGCTAAACTGTACTTTTGGGTCAAAATTATTCAAAATTGCAATCAAATAAGAAAGCCATCCTAATTTCGCTATGTGTTAGCATTGTTTTAATGCTTGCAAAATTTGTAGCCTATTTTTTAACCAATTCAAATGCGATCTTAACAGATGCCGCAGAAAGTATTGTAAATGTTTTGGCAAGTTCATTTGCCTTTTACAGTATTTATTTAACAACACTGCCTAAGGATGAAAATCACCCTTATGGACATGGGAAAGTTGAATTTTTTTCAGCATTTGTGGAGGGCGTACTGATCGGTTTGGCAGGGATTATCATCATTTTCAAATCTGCATACGACTTAATTTATCCGAATGAAATTAAACAATTGTATGATGGGGCAATCATTATAGCTTCAACAGGGATAATTAATTTAATCGTTGGATTTTATTTAATCAATACAGGTAAAAAAAACAAATCAATTACTTTAGAAGCTGATGGTAAGCACTTATTAACCGATTCGGTGAGTAGTGGTGGTTTGGTAATAGGCATTATTCTAATTCAGCTTACTCAAATTTACTGGCTCGATGGTGCAATTTCTATCGCATTGGGTATGTACATCATTTTTAATGGTTACAAGTTAACCCGGCGATCGGTAGGGGGTTTAATGGACGAAAGTAATATTGTATTGGTTAAAGATATTGTGAAAATACTTCAAGAAAATAGACAGCATAGTTGGATCGATGTTCATAATTTACGTGCGCAGCAGTATGGAGCTGATTTGCATGTAGATTGTCATGTTACTTTGCCTTACTATTTTGATTTGAATGCTGTACACCAAGAAATATCGAATATAGATAAATTGATAAATGTTTCTGGCGCTTATAAAACGGAACTTTTCATCCATTCTGATCCTTGCTTGCCCGCTTGTTGTAACTATTGTAAAATGCCGAATTGCCCCGTTCGGCAAGAAGCTTTTAAAGGTGAAGTAGTTTGGACGATGGAAAACGCAACAAAAAATCAAAAACACTTTAGTCAATGAGTTATTTTAACGTGAGGGTTTATGGATTGTTGATTAACGAAAACAACGAAGTACTGTTGAGTGATGAACGCGAGTATGGGATGGATTTCACAAAATTTCCAGGTGGAGGGGTAGAATTGGGAGAAGGCTTAATTGAAGCACTAAAGCGTGAATTTATGGAAGAATGCAATGTTGAAATTGATGTATTATCACATTTTTATACCACAGATTTTTATGAAAAATCTTCTTTTAACGAAAGTCAGGTGCTTAGCATTTATTATTTAGTTAAGTCTATTTCTCCTCTACG
>JACMOW010000205.1 GCA_014377775.1 Pedobacter sp.
GCAGCCATAGCGAAATTTGGTTTAGAAGATCAGGTTAGCTATGTTTCTACAGGCGGAGGAGCCTTACTCGAATATATGGAAGGTAAGGAATTACCAGGCGTAAAAGCTATTCAAGAATAAATTTCCGTCATCGGATGACGATTGTCGTCATCCGATGACGCTAATCTGTATCTAAATCTTCAGTCGTCATCCGATGACGAACACTCTCCTTTATAAAGTCATCTTCATTAAGACCTGCTATTGAATAAAACATAGCCCTATTGCAAAGTGTACCATTCCTTAAACTCATATAATCGAGATAAGATGAAAATTTCCATTCTTCCAAGTTTTCTACGATTTTTGCCTTCAAAGGGTTGAAGTGAATATAATGGGTACATAATGATATGTAATTAATTGTAGCGTTGTCGGTATCTATTAATTCTTTTGCCTTGGTTTTTTGTTGAAATAGTGATCCTGTGAATTTTTCTTGTGACTGCATCGACCTTGTGTACGATCGTAGTAGTATCGCTATTGCATTATTAAGCGTTTTATTCCTTTTATTCTCATTATCCAATGCATTGCCTTTTTTACTCTTTATGAAAACAATAAAGTGAAAATGATTTGGCATTAAACAATAAGCTAATATTTCACAATATGGCAATAGTTCAGCTCTAACCTTTTTTAGGAAGTACAAATAATTCTCCTCTCTAAAAAATATCTTTTGCTTTTTATTTCCTCTATTATAAATGTGGTAAGTGCCTTCTTCTGTAAATTCCATAGTTCATTAAAATATAAATAGATTCTGCTCCTAAAAGCATGAATTTAAGTAGAATAAAGGGGTAAATTAATTTTGAAACCAATGACAAATGCTCTTTTTCGTCATCCGATGACGGAAAATTTCAAGAGAATCTATCTCCCGTCATCCGATGAGGCGTTTCGTCATCGGATGACGGGATAAAAAGGAATTTTATGAATGTTGAAAACTTTTTTGTGGTAAGAAGTGGTAAATTGTGGTAGAAGTGTTTATTTTTACACTACATAAAATGTGTAAGTGGTAAAATGATACAGTTATTAGGAGAATTTGATTGTAAGTTAGATGCGAAGGGACGCCTTATGGTGCCTTCGAGTCTGAAAAAACAATTACCTAATGTTGAGAAAGAAGGCCTGGTTATTAATCGCGGCTTCGAAAAGCACCTCGTTATTTATCCCAAAAAAGTTTGGGAAGGCATTGTAGCTGAGTTAAGTAAGCTAAATCCGTACGAGAAAAAAACCCGTGAGTTTATTCGCTTCTTCACCCGGGGCGCCACAGAATTAAATGTAGACCAAACCGGAAGGGTGCTGCTGCCAAAATCGTTATTAGAATTTGCTGGCATTAATGGTGAAGTAGTTTTAGCCTGCCAATTCGACAAAATTGAAGTGTGGTCTAAAACCGCTTATGATAATTTACTAGATAACGAGCCCGAAAATTTTGCAAATCTTGCCGAAGAAGTAATGGGTGGTAAAGAAAAGGGGGGCAAGGATGGAGAATAGTTACCACATTCCAGTATTGTTAAAAGAATGCATAGACGGCTTAGCTATTAAACCTTCTGGTGTGTATGTGGATGTAACTTTTGGCGGAGGTGGACATGCTAGAGCAATTTTAAATAAACTAGACAAAGATGGAACCTTAATCGCTTTTGATCAGGATCCCGATGCGCAGCAAAACAAAATAGACGATTCGCGCTTCATTTTTGTAGATCAAAACTTTGGCTACTTAAAAAATAATTTACGCTTGTTGGGCTTTAAGAAAGTAGATGGTATTTTGGCCGATTTGGGTGTATCTTCCCATCAGTTCAATGAACCATCCAGAGGCTTTTCTACCAGATTTGAAGGCGATTTAGATATGCGGATGGACAAACAGCGTGCTTTAACTGCTTCCAAAGTGCTAAATACTTATCCAGAAGATAAACTGCATAAAATTTTTGGGATGTATGGTGAAGTTAAAAATGCAAAATCTTTAGCTAAAACGATAACAACCTCTCGTTTAGAGCAACCTATTTTAACGATGGCCGATTTTAAAAAAACTATCGCTAACCACATCCCAAAAGGAAAAGAAAATAAATATATGGCGCAGGTTTTTCAAGCGCTACGCATTGAAGTAAATGCAGAAATCGAGGTTTTAGAAAGCTTTTTAACTCAAACAGCAGATGTTTTAAATCCCGGTGGTCGCCTAGTAGTGATGTCCTATCACTCCTTAGAAGACCGACCTGTGAAAAATTTTATTGCAAAAGGAAAATTTAGAGGTGAGGTAGAAAAGGACTTCTTTGGAAACGAACAAAAACCTTTTCAAGCCATTACCAGAAAAGCGATTGTAGCAGGTGAGGAAGAATTAGAGCGAAACAGTAGATCGAGAAGTGCGAAACTAAGAATTGGAGAAAGAATATGAACAACCAATTCAAAACGCAAATAGAAGAAGAGCGGCCAGAGGTGGGGGAAAAGGAAGAACTTAAATCTAAAACTCCTGAAGGCAGTACAACGGTTTTCTTTAAAAAGCTATTCACCGAAGGGGTGGTAACCAAAGAAGCGGCAACAGAAATGATGCCATTTCTTGTGTTTTTATGTGTTTTGGGGATGATTTATATTGGAAATAGCCACATGGCAGTAACCAATATTAGGAATATAGATAAGTTAACGAAAGAAGTGACAGAATTAAGTTGGGAGTATAAATCGCTTAAGGCCGACTTAATGTTTAAGAGCAAATTAACTGAAGTAGCAAAAAAGGTAGACACACTAGGCATTAGGGAATTAATTGAACCACCTAAAAAAATTATCATAGACAGATGAACATTAGAGCAAACATATTATTAAGAGTGTATTTGGCCTTTGGCCTTATTGTGCTTTTTGCTTTTGCTGTTTTGTTGAGATTGGGTGAAGTACAATTTATACAGGGTGCTAAATGGAAAGCAATGGCCGATAGTTTATCAATTAGAGAATTTGACCTTGAAGCCGCAAAAGGGAATATTTATTCTAACGATGGAAGTTTGTTAGCCACCTCGATTCCAGAATACGAATTACGTATGGATATGCTGGCAGGTGGAATTCAGGATAAGGAACTTTTTTATGGTAGGGTAGACTCTTTAGCCATGAAATTATCATCGTTCTTTGGTGATAAGAGTGCAAAAGATTATTCGAGGCTGTTGAGAAAATCCAGACAGGATGGTGCTAGATATGTATTAATTAAACGTAAAGTTTCGTATCAGGATTTAAAGGTGGTAAGAACTTTTCCACTGTTTAATGTAGGGAAGCATGCAGGTGGTTTAATGGCAGTGCAAAAGAATAAACGAATTTTCCCATTCAAATCACTCGCTGCTAGAACCATCGGCTATACAAACGAAAATGTTAATAACCCCGTAGGTCTAGAAGGTGCTTATGGCAAATACATCAAAGGTGAAAGTGGTAAACAACTGATGCAGCGTACTTCAGGCGGCACCTGGATACCGGTAAATAAAGAAGCAGAAATTGAACCCAAAGATGGAGCAGATATCATCTCTACCATTGATATTAATATGCAGGATTTGGCACAAAGTACACTTGAGGATCGACTAAAGGCTACAAATGCCCATCATGGTACTGTAATTATTATGGAAGTAGCCACTGGTGAGGTAAGGGCAGTAGCCAACTTTACAAAAGTAGAGGAAGGGGTTTATCAAGAAAAATTCAACTATGCTATTGCTGGTAATCAAGATCCTGGCTCTACTTTTAAATTGGCCTCGTATATGGCGTTATTGGAAGATAAGTTGGTTGATACCAACACAATGATTGGAACAGGTTACTATCAGATACCTGGAAAACTCATTACTGATTCGCATCCTAAGATTGAAACGGTTACGGTTAAAAGTGCTTTTGAAAACTCGTCTAATGCCGCAATAGCAAGACTAATTAATGAACATTATGGTGCAAATCCAAAACGTTTTACCGATCATTTATA
>JACMOW010000206.1 GCA_014377775.1 Pedobacter sp.
GCCACCAATTCTCGAAGAAATTGGGATGATGCACAAAGGTCAAACTCTATTCTCAGCCTTACAAATTGGCACCTTAAAAGACTCCTACTTAAAAGCTTTACTTCATAAAAAAATTAACGCCATTTGCTTCGAAAACCTTCGCGATGAAGGAAATACATTAAGCGTTGTGCGCGCCATGGGAGAAATTGTGGGTGCAGCCTCTATTTTTATCGCAGCAGAGTATCTAAGTAGCGCTTTTGGCGGTAAAGGTCTTATGTTGGGTGGTTTTACCGGCGTTCCGCCTACAGAAATTGTAATTTTAGGTGCGGGCACAGTGGGCGAATATGCTGCCCGAACAGCACTTTCATTAGGTGCCGAAGTAAAGGTATTCGACAGTTCGATATTTAGATTACGGCGCTTACAAAATAACTTGGGCAGTAGGGTGTTTACGTCTGTGATGCAACCTATTGTACTGGCGAAAGCCATTACTACTTGCGACGTAGTTATCGGCGCCATCAGATCAGAGCATGGCCGTAGCCCTTGCTTGGTGATGGAAGAAACCGTGGCTAAAATGAAGCCCCATGCCGTGATTGTTGATGTAAGCATTGATCAGGGTGGGTGTTTCGAAACCTCAGAAGTAACAAACCATAAAGACCCCGTTTTCATCAAACACGACGTTATTCACTATTGCGTGCCAAACATTGCTTCTCGTGTGCCTCGAACGGCATCCTATGCCTTAACCAACATATTTGCGCCTATACTTGTTGATATAGGCGACATGGGCGGCTTAATGAATATGGCTTGGAAAAGACCTGGTATAAGAGACGCCCTATATACTTACCAGGGCAATTTAACCAATAAAGACTTGGCAAACCTATTTAACCTGCCCTATAAAGACTTAGAATTGTTAGTGGTATCTAATCAATAAACATGAAGAAATTAATCTTATTTTTCTTAGCTACGGTTTGTTTAAATGCTTATGCTCAAAACCCCTATGGTTTGGCAATTGTTAATAATAATACCGATTATAAAGCAAGTGTAAAAGCAAACCCCAACAACGAGTTGGTAGAAATTAAAAAAGCAATTCCCACTATCGTTTTGGATATCCGTTACGCCACCAAAAATAACTTTATGAAACAGGTAATGTACAAAAAGGCAAAAGCTTTTGCGCGAAAACCTGTGGTACAGCAATTAAAAGCAATTCAAGCAGAGCTTGCTAAAAAAGGCTATGGTTTAAAAATTTTCGATGCCTACAGGCCGTACGCCATTACCATTGCTTTTTACGAAAAAGCAAACGATAAAAATTTTGTTGCTAACCCTGCAAAAGGCTCTAAACATAACCGAGGTTGTGCGGTAGATTTAACTATTATCGACCTTAAAACGGGGAAAGATGTTCAGATGCCAACGCCCTACGATAGCTTTGAGCCTGCGGCAGCGTCTCACTTCAATGATTTACCTACAGAGACTATTAAAAATCGTGATTTTCTGATTGCTACTATGCAAGCACATGGCTTTAGGGTAATTTATAACGAATGGTGGCATTTTGATTTTATTGGCTGGCAAGATTACGATTTAATGGATATTCCGTTCCAAAATCTTTAAGATACTTATTCTTTTGCGTGATGTACTAATCCATACCGTTCAACTTTTACCTCTTTTTTATCTCCTTTTAGCGTAAGTATAAAAACATAATCGTAATCATCATCTGTTAAGTCTTTTACTGGTTTTTTGGCTCCAAATGCAACTAAAATTTCTTGAATAGTGTTTGAATGCCCAATAATTAGCATTTTTTTACCTTTTGCATTTTTTATTAACCCCTCAGCAAATACATTTTGCGCAGCTGCATCATACGTTTTTATGGTTAAGCCTATCTTGTCTGCCGTTGGGTATCCTGTTAACTTAGTCCGTTTGTAATTGGTAGAAAATATGGAATCTAACTTTTCTCCTTTTAAGTATTTAGCAAGGGCTTCTGCTCTTTCTTTCCCTTCTAGTGATAAATCTGGGTCTTTTTCTTTTGGATCTGACATTTCCTTTTCAGCATGCCTTACTACCCATATTGTTGTTTTTTGAGCATATATGCTTTGTTGCCAAAAAAAAAGAAATGCTAAAATGATAAATAAGTTTTTCATTTTTGTCTGATTATTTTTGTTAAAGCTAGAATTAATTCTTCAATATCGGCTAAAGTATGCCAACTACTTAATACCACTCGATTAATTAGGCATCCATTTTTGTCAGGATATGCAAAAGAGGAAATTAAGATCCGTTGTTTCAACAATTTCTCTTCCGTCGATACAGAAGTTGTTAAAAATACTGGAAAATTTGGTGTAAATGCCCATTTGCTATCACCTTTCAAAGCCGCACTTAATCGCTTTGTTAAATCTTTAAGTTTTTTCCGTTCTTCTTCATAAATTGGTGATGCGTTTTTAAAAGCAAATAATCCTGCTGCAGAAGGAGGAGAAGCGCCAAGAAATTCAGGTGTTTGTTTGAGTAACGAAATGATGTTTTGAGAACCCAATACCAATCCTGCATCTACGCCAAGCGCTTTAGCCATGGAGGCAACCACAACGATTTCCATATTTTTTTTTATTGGCAAAGTAGAAAAAGTGTTAAGTATCCCAATACCATGAGAATCGTCTACAATTAAAATAATTTTGTTCTCTTCGTCAATTTCTTCAAAAAAAGAGAAATCGTAAACTTCTGGATAAAGGTTGTTTAAAGAATTACTTATGATCACCCAATTTTTAACCTTGCTTTGGTTTATTTCTGTCACTAGTGCTCTTGCCCAATCGTTAAAACTTCCACTAGCTTTAGGCGCTTTGTTTAACCATAATGCGGGGTGAGTTGCTGGCGCATAGCGAACTTCGCCCAATGTTGAAAGATGTTTAATGGCGAGTTGTGCGGCGGTGTAGCCACTTGACGTAATTAAACAGGCACTCGCTCCAAAATAAGTTGCGGCAAATTGCTCTACCTCATCATAAATGCTCAATTGAATATTATTATTCCTACTCGTACCGTTATTTAAACCGAATCGCTCTAAGCCTTCAAGATAAAGTTTATGGAACCCTTTGTGTTGAGGAATTCCTAAATATGCCGTGCCACCAAAATATAAGTAGCTTTCTTGTTCAAGCGTAATTTTTCGAGAAATTGGGTTCAAAATTCGCCTAAACTCTTCTTTCATTATTGATACGGTCTTCCCAATTGATCATTTGCTGCCCTAATTAATGAGTTATTTGTGTTCGAATCATGAGAAAACTCCCAGAACATAATGCCATTACACCTTTCTTTAGCTCTTTGGGCTTTTGTTTTAACTAAGGTAATTCCGTTATAGCCATACGTTTTCCCATTAACGGTTACAACATTTAATGTTACGTCTGCACTAGACGCTTCTATATCTCTATAACCAATCGAGGAACCTGCCGCATCTTTTCCATAAAGCGGCATACCTAATATTGCCTTTTCTTTAGGCATAGCTTTCGAAGTTAACCAGACATTTAAGCTTGCGTCTGTCATTTTCAAAGAAGCATGGTTTAAAGGCTCTGCAGTATCATAGCCCGCGCCATCATATTGCATGATATTAAAGAAATCTACATACTCATAAACCGCCGGCTCGATTGCATCTTTGTTTGTAGAAACATATACGGCTGGTGTAATAGCTGCGCTTAAATACTTGCCATCTTTACGTAATTCGATTGAAAGCTCTTTCATCAAGGCTGTAAAATCTGTGTTCGGACCGCCATTGGCTGTTCTTGGGTACTCCCAATCCATATCTATCCCATCTAAATTATTAGTTTTTGCGAAGTCCACGAGATTAGTTACAAAATTTGTTCTTGTTATTGAATTCTTAGCAACAGCGGCAAAGATACTTTCGGCTCCCATCACTGAAATACCAAACTTTACACCATTATCCTTTGCCTTTTGTTTAACGAAATTAAATCGGCTTAATTCTGTAGCCGTTAAAGGAATAACAGACCCGTCTGCCGTGGGGTTGATGTTTAAAAAGGCAAAAAATAAATGGGTAATCATTTTATATTTCGCATCAGCAACTGTAGCTGGGTCTCTATATCCAGGCATATAGGCTACGATCTTAAACGTACCGGGTATCCATGGAGTTTTTGCTGGTGCTATTGGAACATTCGTTACGGGTGGTGTTGGCGTTGGCGTAGGAGTAGGCGTAGGCGTAGGGTCATTGCTTGATTTTTTACACGCGGTTAGCGACATTAAGGCAATCCCGATTATAAAAAGTAACTGTTTTGTTTTCATTGAGGTATAGGTTTAAATTTTAATTAGCGTTTTAAAAAACTCAAACTGTTGTTTAATTGATTTCGCCCAATAGGGTTTATTGTGTGCACCAGGCTGAGAGATATAGGTCGCGTTTAACTTAAGTTCGTCGCATTTTTGTTTCAATTCAGTATTCGCTTTATAAAAGAAATCGTCAGACCCACAATCGAAGATAAATGGCTTTTTATTCCCCTTTAACTGATCAATTAAGGTAGTTACCGAGTGCTTCTGCCATAACTCGCTATCTGCTGATGGATATCCCAAAACATCTCCCAATCCATATTTTCTGAAACCATCAGATAATTTTATGCCACCACTTGTACTACCTGCACTTTTAAACAACTCTTGATGTTTGATGAATAAATAAAGTGCCCCATGACCACCCATGCTTAATCCACTTATAAATACATTATCTGCATCCATTTTGTATTTTGATTTGATATCAGGGAAAAGCTCATCAAAGAAAAAAGACTCGAATTGCATGTTGCTTTTAACGGGGCTATTTATGTACCAGCTACTAAATAAGCCATCCGGACAAACGATAATAAATCCATAATCGTTTGCATATTTTTGGGCATCCATAATGTTATGCCATTGTTTATAGTTAGCGCTATAGCCATGTAAAAGAAACAACACGGGTAATTTATCCCTTTGTTGATAATTTTGGGGCTTAAATACCCAAGTGGTATCGGGCTTTGCCAAATTTTTGCTTTTGTAAATCAGCTGGTCTTGAGCGGTAGCAGCAATACTAGATAAAAGTAAGAAGCCAATTAGAAATAATCTCATCGTTTAACAATTTAAAATTCGGGAATATGCGCTATTTTTAATAGATAATCTATACTTCCTCTAAAATCAATAAAAAAAATTAGATTATTGCATTTGTTTGCCGTTTTATTTTTTAATAAGCCGCACAATGCTGCAAAAAAATGGCTTAAGGTTAAAATTTATCGTGAATGAAGGTCATAATACGAACCATCTCTTTTCTTACATCCGCCGTAGGCAAAATAAAGTTATTATTCATAAATGAAAAAATCAATACCCGGCCTTTTTTTGTAACTACATACCCACTTTGGTTATGATTATTAGAGAGACTTCCCGTTTTACCAAACACAAATGGCTGATCTGTTTTAGGATAAGCATTTCTAAGTGTCCCTGATTTCCCACCGGCAGGCAATAAATCGAATAACTTTTTTTGATCATTTACCTCGACATAAATTAATTCGAGTAACGCAACAATATCTCGAGGCGTAAATAAATTTCCTCTCGATAAACCAGAACCATCAACCCATTTAATTTTATCAGGTAAATTAGATAAATATTGCTTCTCAATATAACTAATTACCTTGCTAGTGTTTAACGGTAGGCCAAGCCTATCGGCATAGGTAAGCAATAAATGCTCGGCTATAAAATTATCACTCGGCAATAGCATTTCTTTAAATACCGAATCGCTTTTCATGTTAAATATAGTTTTGGCGGTAGACGGCATTTTTAAATCTGAAATTCCGACAATCCTCTTTAAGGTATCCATTAAGAGATTTACCGTATTAACTGTCGAAACTTTATATGGAACAAATTGATTCGTTTTTTCAGGAATAGCTGTAGTTGGAATTTTAAATACATTGGCGTTAAAATCTCTAACGACATTAAAAGGACGCTCGTTTAATGTGCTATCCTTTACAAAGCAGCTGGCAAAACTTAGGGGTGAGATTTTCATTTCTCCAGCTCTGGCAGCACTCACTAAAACCACATTATCCATGATGGGCAATTCATTAATTTCAGGTTGATAATAGGAATTGTAATCGTCCCACTGCCACCCATCTCCATAAAAATCACCCGTATACCTCCCCGGCGAGAAGAATAATTTTTTAGCACTCTTTTTTAAGAAGTTGAATGCATTTGTTCCTTTCAATTGTGTTTGTAAAAAAGATGGATCTCCTGTGCCCCAAAAAATAAGAGAATCTCCTCTTTCTATATAGCGCAAAGATGGGATAGAATCGGGAATTATTTTTAGTCCAGCATAAAATGTAAATAGTTTCGTATTTGATGCGGGGGTATAATAAGTATTCGCATCCTTTTCATAAATCATTTTCTTTTTGTCCTTATCGTATAACGCAAAACCAGTATGATATTGACGAATAATTTCAGACTTTTTAAATTCATTGCCTACCTTTCGTGCAATTATTTTATTTGGTGAACAGGCAGCGAAACAAATTGCCAATAGGAAAGTCAAAAGAATAAGGTGTTTAGGTCTGTTTTGCATTATTTAGTTAGTTAAATATAAATTACGAGCCCTAATTTATTAATTTAGTTTTATGAACAGTTGGATTCGAGTAATAAAATCGCCATTTATTGCTTTTTTTGTTATAATTATTGCTTTACAAACTTGTTTTGTAAACGTAGGCTATGGACAAAAATTCCAATTCGATTACAAAATTAAAAAGGATGCCATTGCCTTTAAACTTGTTAAAAATTTAGTCGTTATACCCATATTCATTAATGAAAAAGGGCCATTCAATTTTATTTTAGACACTGGCGTAGACCCTCTAATCATTACCGACTCTGCTATTGTTGATGCTTCGCAATTAACAAACTTAAGGAGAGTAAAAATAAACGGCAACGGGGAGGGGGAGGAAATCACAGCATTTATCTCCAATAACATAACGGCAAATGTTGGGGAATCGTCCATGCAACATATACCTACTGTAATTTTAAAAAAAGACGTGTTTAATCTATCGAGCTACTTAGGGATGAAAATACATGGGCTCATTGGGTACAATTTTTTCAACAGCTTCATTGTAAAAGTAAACTACGGCAACTCCCGAGTTTTATTTAGTTTACCCGAAATGCGGAAGAAAAATAAATGGAATAGGCTCGATTTAGAGTTTCTCGATAATAAACCTTATATAAATGTAGATCTTCAAGTACCAGATTTAGGGAAAGTAAAAGCAAAGTTAATTATAGATTGCGGTGCTAGTCACGCACTATCTCTCGAGTCGTATAATGAGGGTGTATTTCCACTTCCAAACCCAAGTTTCCAAGCAAATCTTGGCGTTGGCTTAGGAGGGAAAATTAATGGAAGCATTGGTAGAATTTCTTCGATTAAACTTGGTGACTACACCCTTAAAAATGTGCTTACCAGCTTCCCAAATTATGGGGATGTGGCTGCAAAAGCAAAACAAAAACAACGAACGGGGAATTTGGGTGCTGATATTTTGAAAAAGTTTACAGTGATTTTTGATTATCAAGATGCCGCTATATATCTTAAAAAGAACAACCATTACAATGAAGCGTTTGAGCATGATATGTCGGGAATGGAGATTTATGTTGATGATAGGCAATTTAACCGAGTATTTGTTAGCCGAATTGAGCCTGCATCGCCAGCAGAAAAAGCTGGAATTTTAGCGAACGATCAAATTCTTTCGATTAATTTCTTAGGAATCACAAATTACACCTTCGATAGTATTATAAATTTATTAAAATCTGAAAATGGCCGAACAATTCTCGTAGAATTTATGAGAAACGACAAGGTATACATCAAGCTATTAACCTTAAAAAGAAGGCTGTAAGCTAATTTTTGTAATTTTTTCAATACAACGTTCTTTTAGCTCAGCTCCTTTTTAATTTTAACCCCTCATTCAACAAAAAA
>JACMOW010000207.1 GCA_014377775.1 Pedobacter sp.
GAATAAACAATTATGGAATTATTGTTCGAAAATTATCAAAAGAAACTTCAATTTACACCTACTAACTTTGTACGTTCAGCAATAGATGTCATCAATTGGGATGCAAGGCTAATCGGAATAAGAGGAGCTAGAGGCATTGGCAAAACAACATTACTACTCCAATACATAAAGTTGAACCTTGCGGATGTAATTGAGCAAACTTTATATGTAAGCTTAGATAGCTTTTGGTTTAACAACAATAAGTTGTATGATTTGGTACAATATTTTGTAAAAAGAGGGGGAAAATATCTCTTTTTAGATGAAGTACACAAATACCCACAATGGGCGCAGGAAATAAAGAACATTTATGATGATTTTCCTGAACTGAAAGTTGTTTTTACAGGCTCATCCTTACTAGAAATTTTAAATGCAAGAGCCGATCTCAGTCGCAGAGCCATTATGTACAAAATGCAGGGTTTTTCTTTTAGAGAATACCTCGCCATAGAAACTGGCATTACTTTACCACGTCTTACTTTAGAAGAGATTTTAGAAAATCATTTAAATGAGGCTACAAAAATAAACGAACAATTAAAGCCCTTTCAATATTTTGAGGCGTACTTAAAACAAGGTTATTACCCCTTTTATCAGGAACAGCCCGAGCTTTATCAAATCAGGCTAGAAGAGGTCATTCTTATGATCCTTGAAATTGAATTGCCTTTATTGAGGAACCTAGAACTTTCTTATATCAGTAAGATAAAGCAATTGTTGCTAATTATTGCAGAATCGGTTCCATTTATACCCAATGTAACTAAGTTGAGCGAAAAAATAGGCATTAATAGAACTACTTTATTGTCTTACTTACATTATTTGCAGGAAGTAAATCTCACAATTAACCTGTTTAAAGATGCAAGTGGCATTAGTATGTTGCAAAAGCCTGCAAAGATTTACTTAGAAAACACCAATCTCATTTTTGCGCTTAGTCCAAATAACGCCAATACTGGAAATATAAGAGAAACGTTTTTTGCGAATCAATTATCCTATGGCCATCAAATTAACTATACAGAAAAAGGGGATTTTTTGGTGAATGCAAATTACGTGTTCGAGATTGGGGGTAAAAGCAAAGCTACCAAGCAAATTATTAATCTTCCATCTGCATTTGTTGTAGCTGATGACATTGAATATGGTTTCCAAAATAAAATACCGCTGTGGTTGTTTGGTTTTTTATACTAACTTGTTGCATGCAACTTCTTCAACGCCTAGCAACCGATATGGTTGGCTTACTTTTCCCCAACCTGTGTAATGGGTGTGGATTAACCCTATATCCTACCGAAAAGGTAATTTGTACGCATTGTTTGTATGATTTACCTTATACTGATTTTCACTTGCATAGCGATAATCGGGTAGCTAAACAGTTGTGGGCTCGTTTGCCTTTTGAGGCTGCAATGGCGATGTTATATTTTAAAAAAGGAACTAAAGTTCAACAATTAATCCACAATTTGAAATATAATGGCAAAACAGAAGTGGGGCACCACTTGGGAAATTTATTAGGAGAAAAATTAGTCCTTAGCGTAAACTATAAAGCAATTGATTACATTATTCCTGTTCCTTTGCACCCTAAAAAAGAACGAACCCGGGGCTATAATCAAAGTGTGTGCATAGCGGATGGAATTGCAGAAGTATTGGCTGTACCGGTACATAAAACTTTACTAGTGCGTAAAAAAATAACAGAAACGCAAACAAGAAAGTCAAGATTTATTCGTTACGAGAATATGTTATCTGTATTTGAGCTTCTTGAACCAGAACAATTAATTAATAAGCATGTTTTATTGGTGGATGATGTAATTACAACTGGCGCTACATTAGAAGCTTGTGGAAATTCATTAATAGCGGGTGGGATTAAAAAATTAAGTATAGCGGGTATAGCTTTTGCACAATAATTAAAAAATGAAATTAAACCTGTTGCCGTTCTTAATACTGTCCATTCTTTTTGCGTCTTGCGAAAAGGAGGAAGATATTACAGCAGAAATAGGTGCCAAACTTCTATTTTCTACGGATAGCATTTTATTCGATACCGTGTTTACTTCGATCGGTTCGACTAGTAGGCGGTTAAAGATATATAACCCTAACGAAAAGGCAATTCTTATCAGTAAAATCAAATTAAGTGGAAGTAATTCTTCAGCCTTTAGCTTAAATATTAACGGACAAGCTGCTTCGGAGCTTAATTTACTAAAGTTAAATGGTAAAGATTCGATGAATGTATTTATCAAGGTTAGTATTAACCCAAGCGATCAAAAATTACCCTTTTTGGTTAAAGACTCGATCGAATTTTTTTACAACGACAAAAAAAGAGGTGTTCCTTTGGTAGCTTACGGCCAAAATGCAAACTTCATTACCAATGCATCCATTAAAAACAATACCACTTGGGACAATAAACTCCCCTACCTTGTTTATAAATCGGTAACGGTAGAAGAGGGTGTTACACTTACCATCGCTCCTGGGAGTAAAATCTTATTTCACAGTAATGCTACCATGAACATTAAAGGAACATTAAATGTATTGGGCAACAAAACGGAGAGTGTACTTTTCGCGAGCGATCGTTTAGAAGAATTATATGTGGCCGAGCCAGGGCAATGGAACGGATTACATTTTTTTCCGCAAAGTAAAAATTCAAAAGTTAATTATGCCATTATAAAAAATGGGGTGGCTGGCATTACCTGCGACTCATTGTCGCTTAACAATGAGCCAAAATTACTATTAACCAATACTATAATTAAAAACATGGAAGTGGTGGGGTTTTTGGGTTATCAAACTGCATTAACTGGTATTAACAACCTTTTCTACAACTGCGGTCAGTATTTACTTTACGGTGTAGGAGGTGGAAAATACGATCTAAAACAAAATACATTTGCTGGTTATAATCCACAATATGCTCGAAAAACCGCAGCTGTTTATTTTTCTGATTTTATTAGTGCCACACAGGTAGATCATCTTACACTTGATATGCAAAACAATATTGTTTGGGGCAATTTATTAAATGAGTTTGTAATTGATAAGAAATCTCCCATCACCACAATAACGGCAATCATAAAAAACAATTTACTAAAAAGCAATGAACTTAGTTATTCGAATACTGGAAATATTTTAAATACAGATCCTCTTTTTATTAACACTTCTTTAGGTAATTTTAACATAAACAAGAATAGCCCGGGTTTAAATAAGGGGCTTGATTTAGCTAATGATGCTTATTTTAATCTTTTTATTAAAAGAGATCTTCGCAATTCTGCAAGAATATTCCCCTCTGAATTAGGATGTTATGAAAATAATTAAAAATAGTTAATTTTTTTAAAACAATTAACGCGTAAGTCCGTTTAATATAGTGAGAGCGTTAATTTAGATGGTAAGGGTCGGTATATTCTTTGGAATTACCGGCCCTTCACTTTTTAGCGTAATTTGTGCTTCCTAACAAATTCATTGCAATTCAGCCGCGTCATAAGGCGTAGCTTGCCCACAAGGCGTAGCTTGCCCACAAGGCATAGTCTTTCCACACGGCGTAGTCTTTCCACAAGGCGTAGCCTGCCCACAAGGCGTAGTCTTTCCACACGGCGTAGTCTTTCCAGCCAACGGTGAAAAAGATGCGTCATATCGAACGCAGCGCTAGCGAGGAGATATCTATACGAATTATCCAATAGTTCTCTCCTTTCGTCGAGATGACGATTCGTGGTTCGTATTACTCACTCAAGATGACGAGTAGTGGTTCGTTTTATTCACTCGAGATGACGAGTAGTGGTTCGTTTTATTCGCTCGAGAGAACGATTCCCTTAACACCGCGTCATATCGAACGCAGCGCTAGCGAGGAGATATCTATACGAATTCCCATTCTTTAATAATTATCCACAGATCTTCCCATTTGGGGTTAATGCTATTGATTAAAGCTTCCTTTTTTTCTCTCCTGTATTTTTTCACCTGTTTCTCTCGTTCTATCGCCTCTTCAATAGTCGGCAATGCCTCGTAATAAACACAATATTTTAATTTGTACCTTGAAGTGAAAGAATTAGGATATTTACTCGTTTTATGCTCAATAATTCTAGTGTACAAATCTGACGTAACACCTGTATAATAAGTAGTTTTATTATAATTGGTCATGATATAAATACATCCCCCTCTTTCCATAAAGCTAATTTAGAAAATTGAATGAAAATTATTGATTGAAATAATATCAACCTTATAATATTTGATTTTAAAATTAGTTTTATTAAGTTGCATTTTAGTTCTCTCCTTTCGTCGAGATGACGATTCGTGGCCCGTATTACTCACTCGAGATGACGAGTCGTGGCCCGTATTACTCACTCGAGGGAACGATTCCCTTAACACTGCGTCATATCGAACGCAGCGCTAGCGAGGAGATATCTATATCAATTATCCAATAGTTCTCTCCTTTCGTCGAGATGACGATTCCTGGTTCGTATTACTCACTCAAGATGACGATTCGTGGTTGGTATTATTCGCTCGAGAGGAC
>JACMOW010000208.1 GCA_014377775.1 Pedobacter sp.
GATCATAATGTTTCTGCTATCGCACCGGGGCAATCGGCAGTTTTTTATGAAGGAAATGATCTTTTAGGTGGGGGATTTTTGATTTAACTTAAACTAAAATAAGTTTCTAACTCTATTATACCGATGGTTCGCCGTTAGTATACCGTTTGTATACCGTTCGTATACCGTTGGATGCTATTTCAAGAATAGTAGGTTAACAACCCAAAAAGGCATTTTTTATGATTAACTACAAGTTAAAAATCAGACATCGAGCTTATTATTAATCTGATAAGGTGTGCCTATTTTAATTTTTTTGTTCTTATAAGGCTCGAAATAGTAATCAATACGTCCTAAATTGATTCCAGCGAAGCCAACCTGGTTAATGGTCGTGATTTGTCCATCTAAATTTTTCACATCTTCGGGGACCTCTAAGAAAGAATGGGTATGTCCACCAATAATTAAATCGATATTTTTGGTGTTCGCCGCTAAAACCTGGTCAGAGACTTTAGCATCTCTATATTTATAGCCTAAATGAGATAAACAAATCACCAAATCGCAATGGTATTCATTTTTTAGGGCAGAAGCCACTTCATTCGCTTTTAAAATTGGATCAAAATATTGGGTTTCCCCGTAATTTTTTGGATCAACCAAGCCCTTTAGCTCAATACCAATCCCAAAAACACCAATTTTAAGTCCAGCTTTTTTAAATATTTTAAAAGGTTTGGTCGAATTTTGTAATGCTGTATTCTTAAGATCGTAATTGGCAATTAATACATCGAAATTGGCATGAGGTAATTGTTTATAAAAGCCTTCTATTCCATTATCAAAATCGTGATTACCTAAAGTGGTGGCATCATAACCCATGGCACTCATTAACTTAATTTCAAGCTCTCCACCATATTTATTAAAATACGGCGTTCCCTGAAATATATCACCCGCATCGAGCAACAATACATTTTCTTGTTCGGCTCTTATTTTTTTAATTAATGCCGAGCGGCGAGCAGTGCCCCCTAAACCTTGATTTCTTGACCCATCCATCGGAAAAGGTTCTATCCTACTGTGCACATCATTGGTGTGAAGTATGGTCAGTTTCTGCAATCGGCCATTAGCAAAAGTATCAAAAGAATTAAGGTTAAGCGCAAAAGCCGCACCTACCATTCCCCCAGTCTTTATAAAATTACGACGATTAATTTTTTGTAATTCTACCATCTAATTTTGTATTAATTTTTTTTCCTTCCAATTGTACATCATTAACTTCTTTTAAAAGTGCATCCCTAATTTTTAAACCTAAAACCTTTTTACCAATTGGATTAGCAAAACCTTTTGCATCATCTCCACCACTGGCTATATAATCTGAAGTTAAAACATAGTAATCCTTATTAATATCAAATTCTTTTCCGTTGATGAATATATTTTCAGGCAAATTATTTTTTATGTTCATTTTTAAACCAGCAACTGGCTGTCCACCCGATGAAGCAATAAATTTCAACAATTCAAGTACATCATTGCCTTTTAGGTTAAATACAACTGTTTCATTTTCGAAAGGCATCAACTCAAAAATATTAGAAACGATTATTGCCCCTTTTGCAACATCATTTCTTAAGCCACCATTGGTAGATGGCATGGCAAAATCAATATTGGGTTGTATCTTTTTAGCTTGATTTAGTATAGCATCAGCAAAAAAATTGCCCAATACCGATTCGGGTAAAGTTGATCGTTTAACCAGGGCAACATCTGTATAACCAATAACTTTATTCATTTCGTTATCGATTGCGGTTTTATAAGGCAAATAGGTTTTAACGACACTACTGTCTACACTAATCTTATCATTTATTGCATATTCTTCACGATTTGACTTCGTAAGTGCATAATGTGTGGTGGTACAAGAATTTAAAAAGATAGCCGCAATGATGAATGAATAAAGCGTATACTTCATTAGGATATAAATTTTGTTTTAGTACGAATATAAATAAATTATACCCAATTTACTCCTTTTTTAAGGAAATTTTGTGTCTTTTCCTCTTCACTATCAGCCAGAATTTGAGGATTGTAATTCCATTTTGCAGTAGGTGGTAAACTCATTAAAATACTTTCGATTCTTCCATTGGTTTCTAAACCAAACTTAGTACCGGCATCATATACTAAATTAAACTCTGCATAACGGCTTCTACGCAAGTATTGCCATTCTTTTTGCGCTTCGTTAAAAGATTGATCTCTATTTCTATCAATTAATTCTGTATAAACAGGCAGAAAAGTATTGCCAATAGCGAGAGAGAAATCTAATATTTGGTTAAAATTAAGATTAGTACTTTCTGGCCTCAAGCGATCGTAAAATATTCCACCCACACCTCTTGTTTCTTCCCTGTGTTTAATAAAGAAGTAATCATCGGCCGTTGTCTTAAATTTAGGATAAAAGGAGAGGTCAAATTCATCACAAGTTTGCTTTAAACGATGATGGAAAAATCTAGCATCAGTTGGGATTACATAATGAGGTGTTAAATCGATCCCGCCCCCGAACCAACGCGTTTGCTCATTCATTTCAAAATAACGAATATTCAGGTGTATAATCGGTACAAAAGGATTTTCAGGATGCATTACAATGGAAACGCCTGTAGCAAAAAAATCATCGCTTTCTACATTAAATGCTTTTTTTACTGCCTCTGGCAGTTTACCATGCACAGCAGAAAAATTAACTCCACCCTTTTCAATCACATTACCATGCTGCATTACCCTAGTTCTGCCTCCACCACCACCATCACGCTGCCAAAGCTCTTCTTCAAATTGAGCTTTTCCATCAGCTAGCGCCAAACCTTTACAAATTTGATCTTGAATGTGTTGATATGCTTCCGCAACCTCGTCTCTGAACATGATTTTAACCTTATAATTTGCTAAAGTTAAAGCTAATGAAAGGCTTATCACTTATAAAGAAACAGAAAATACATTTTCTTGACACAGAAGTAAAGCTAAAGGCATAAAGCGAAAGTTCTAGCGTAATGCTTTCAGCTTTTAGCCAATTAAACTTCAACGTAATCTAAATCTTTACTGAATGTTTCCTTTAGCTGACTTAAAGCAGTTAATGCAATCACTAAACATACCGCACCCACAATCATTGCGCTTTGTATAATACCTACTTCACCCTTTAAAAACTGGAAAGAAATGGTAACTGCAACCACTGATCCGCGAACAAAATTCGGAACGGTAGTGGTAACAGTTGCTCTTAAATTGGTGCCAAATTGCTCTGATGCTATCGTTACAAAGGTTGCCCAATATCCCGAAGCGAAACCTAAAAATAAACTTAGCCAAATAAAAGTTTCGGGGCTTAAGCCTTCGGCTGATAAATAAACTGTAATCGCAATTGCCGTTAGTACCAGAAACATGAACATTACTTTTTTGCGTGAACGCAAAATCTGACATAAAAAGCCAGCCACAATATCGCCCACTGCAATACCAATATAACAATACATTATTCCTTTACCTGCATTTAATACGCCTGTAGCATTTAAAGCCTTTCCAAATTCTGGCGAAAAGGTAATTAGTACACCTACAACAAACCAAAGTGGCAACCCGATTAATATGCAGCATACATATTTTTTAAAACGACCAGCATTGTTAAATAGCATAAATATATTACCACGCTGAATGCTACTATCTTTTACATCTTTAAACAAACCTGATTCGGCTAATCCTACACGTAAAAATAGCAGCAACAAGCCCATACCTCCGCCAATAAAATAACTGGTTTGCCAAGTATAATGATCGCTAATTAATGCCGCCGCAACAGCTCCGAATAATCCTACACCTGCCACTATCATGGTACCATAGCCCCTATTCTCTTTGCTCATGGTTTCGGTAACGAGCGTAATTCCAGCCCCAAGTTCTCCGGCTAAGCCAACCCCAGCAATAAAACGAATAACAGTATAAGCACCTACAGAACTCGCGAAACCATTTGCAATATTAGCCAATGAATATACGATGATTGACCCAAATAACACGCTCAACCGCCCTTTTTTATCACCCAAAACGCCCCAAAGTATTCCACCTATTAGCATTCCGAACATCTGACTGTTGATAATACTTGCACCTACACTTAAAAGATCATCGTCTGCAACACCCAATTCCTTTAGGCTTTTAACACGCACAACAGAAAATAAAATAAGATCATAGATATCTACAAAATAGCCTAGTGCGGCAACAATAATGATAAGGGTTACGTTTTTTTTGTTCGAGGCATTCATATTTTAAATGGTTTTAAGCAAGTAAACTACAAAAAAATTTAGAAACAAAAAACCCCAACTAAAGTCGGGGCTTAAAAAATTAATTAAAATTTAAACAGAAGATCTATTTTGGCATTAATACACCATCGATAACATGTGTAACACCGTTGCTAGAAATTACATCAGCAATAGTTACATTGGCACCATTAATTTTTACTTTGCCGTCTTTAACTGAAACTTTCAATTTCTGACCTTGTACTGTAGTTAATTCTTGTCCATCTGTTAAATCAGCTGCTTTAAATGCGCCAGCTACAACATGGAAAGTTAAAATTTTTGTTAAATCAGCTTTCATTTCTGGTTTCATTAAACCATCTAATGTTGCTGCAGGTATTTGAGCAAATGCCGCATTGGTTGGTGCAAACACCGTAAAAGGACCTGTTCCGCTTAATGTTTCTACTAATCCTGCTTGTTTAACAGCAGCTACTAAAGTTGTGTGATCAGAAGATGCCATTGC
>JACMOW010000209.1 GCA_014377775.1 Pedobacter sp.
ACCTCTTCGCTGTGGACAACTGTCCAACGCCGGAGACTTACTCTTGAACTCCAGTGCTACTCTACCTTTTCTAACTAATTGTTGAATGGTTGGCATTTCTTGCTTTTTGTTTTTTCTATTTTAATTTAAAAACTACCTTAATGGCCAGCCTACAATGAGGCCACATTATGGGAATGCAAAAGTACGAACTTAATTTTTGATTATCAAGGGATTGGGAGAGATTTTTTTGAATGTAAGATGGTGCCAACATTCATCAACCTTTATTCACATAAGAAAAGAAGCTTCATCCTTCGGTCATCCTACGGTCATCCTTCGGTCATCCTACGGTGTAGCACCTTTATAGCAGGCTCGTTCTACCATTTTATCAACGTTACAATAGCATCAATGGCTTGATGTTGAAATAACCACAATTGAAAAATGAATATTCTCACCTAATAGGCCCCAATCAAACTCTCTGCTGGAATATTCAAAACCTCATGCAATTTCCGAATCATATTTAAAGTTCGCTGGAAGACTTGTTCATTTGCTCTAACCCAAATTTAATTGCTTCAATTGGAGATGGAGGTACTCTGAACCCCAATCGGCACAATCAAGGCATCCAATTCTTTCAGGCAAGGCCATTATTTTATCTTCATCCAATAAATTTTCATTGCCATTAATTCATCTTTGGAAATAGCAGATGTACAGACTTTAGTATCGGGCGTTTGCCCATTCTTACTTTTCGAGAAAGTTACCTTTCATTACCAATTAAGAGATTATTTGTGCAATAACCAACGCACATCCCAAAAGAATTTCCATAACTCATACTGTCTACACTTTTAACACTTCATTTCACGCAAAAAATCAAGTTTAGGAATAAGGTTAACAACAAGGTTCTCGCAAAAAATTTTTGCATAATGATGTTAGTTTATTAATAACCCTTATACAAGAAAAAGAGAACAATCGTTACAACGCCAGTAAAAGAGTTCAAAAATAAACTTGTACATTAGTTAACTATTCAAATATACTTAAAAAAAAATGACGCTTCAATCCCCCTCAACATCCAAAAAAGTATTTGAGATTGCACTATCTCTTGTTAGTTGGTTTGCCGTGCTGTTGCAACTGGTCATACTTAAAGACACCATTTTCAATTTTATAAGCTACTTTACCATTTTATGCAATTTATTAGTTGCTTTTAGCTTAACCGCTATAACCGCAGCACCAAATACCAGGCTAGGAAATTTTTTTTCGTCAATAACCGTTCAAACAAGCGTGGCATTAAATATATTTATTGTAGGCTTAGTTTACAATACAGTATTAAGAGGAATTTGGGAACCAAAAGGATGGCAGTTAGTAGCCGATAACCTATTACATGTTGTAGTGCCTGTTTTATATGTGTTGTATTGGATTGTTTTTATCCCAAAGGGAACATTAAACTGGAAGAGCGGAATACAATGGGCTTATTTTCCACTTGCCTATCTTATTTATTCATTAATTCGTGGGCATTTTGTAGGTTGGTATCCCTATCCATTTATAGATGTTCCCAAATTTGGATATATCCGAGTTTTTATAAATTCTGGCTTCGTACTAATTGCATTTATGCTTTTTGGAGCACTATTGATTTGGATTGATGGCTTATTAAAAAAGAAATGATATTCTAATCTATTTCTAATATCGTTATAATAACGAACTAATATTTTAAGAATAAATTTACAGATATTTATACTTATCGCTATGCTTCAACAAAAAAAAATACTCATTGTAGAAGATGAATTTAAGGTCGCCACTTTCATAAATAAAGGGTTATTAACTCAAAATATTTCTGGTGAAATCGCTTTTACAGGATTGGAGGCTATGCAATTATTCAATAAAAACCAGTATGATTTAGTTATTTTAGATATTGGTTTACCAGATATGAGTGGCTTGGATGTATGTAAACACATAAGAAAAAACAATTGTAGAGTTCCCATAATAATGCTTACAGCCATGGGTAGCTTAGGTGATAAGTTATCGGGATTTGAAGTGGGCACTAATGATTATATGGTTAAACCGTTTGACTTTATGGAATTATTAGTTAGGATAAGATCTCTACTAAAACATTGTTCTGATGTTACTGAAAAAGAAGATATCATGCTGGTTTCAGATTTAGAACTAGATCTAAATGAAAAAATTGCGCGAAGATCTGGTAAAGAGATTGAGTTAACCGCCAGAGAATTTAGCTTATTAGAGTATTTAATGCTCAACAAGGGTAAAGTGGTTTCGAAAGTAGAGATAGCAAAAAAGGTATGGGACATTAATTTCGATACACACACTAATTTTGTAGAGGTATATATCAATTATATTCGCAAAAAAGTTGACAAAGGATATTCAAATAAATTAATTCATACGGTGGTAGGAATGGGCTATATGCTGAAACAAAAATGAGCATTAGAACTAAAATGACAATGCTTTTTTTAAGTATCGTTACCATCTTATTGTTAGCCTTTTGCATCACTATTTATTTCTTAAGTGAAATTTATCGACAAAAAGAGTACAAAACAAGATTAAGACAGGAGGCATTAACAGCTGCAACCGTTTTATTCAACAAAGAGGAAGTAAGCCCAGATTTATTAAAACTTTTGGCTAGGAACCAAATGACGGTGCTAAATAAAGAAGAAATTATTATTCTGAACAATAAGAATGAAATCATATACCAAAGCGGTTTAGAGAATAGTAACATTAAAAAATATATCATTACAGATATAAAATCAAAAAAAGAACTTTTTTGGCAACAAGATGAAATAGAAAAATATGGAATGGTTTTTAAAAATAAAAACCAAGAATACATTGTAATCACATCAGCTGTAGATAAATATGGCTTAAGTAAGCAACAAATTTTAGCTTGGTTGTTGGGTTGTGGAGGAATATTAGTATTAATCTTAAGTGCTATTGGAGGATGGTTTTTTGCTGGAGGATTGCTAAGACCAATGCAACAAATGATAAAAAAAATTGACAATATCAATGCTTCTCACCTAAATTTAAGACTTAGCCATAATAATAAAGATGAGTTAGCGCAACTTGCTACAAGATTTAATGAAATGCTAGACAGGCTTCAGAAAGCCTTTAATGCACAGCGTTCTTTCGTATCTCATGCATCGCATGAATTGCGAACTCCCCTTACAGCCATTACAGGCCAGATACAAGTTTCATTGTTGGCCAATGATAATGTTGATGAATTAAGGCTGATGGCTAAATCTGTTTTGGAAGATGTGAGTCAGTTAAATAAATTAACCAATAATCTATTGGATTTGACAAGTATTGATGCTGACGATACAAACATTGAAGTAGCCCTCGTAAATATTGTTGAATTGTTATGGCAAGTGAGAAACGAAATTTTAAAAAAACATAATAATTATGAGATTATAATTGCCTTAGATGAAATTGATGAATATTTGCCAGAAATTTATGCTAATGAGTCATTAATTTATACTGCCCTAATAAATCTAGTAGAAAATGGAGTTAAATTTTCTCCAGACCACACCATATATATCAAATTAATTTTATCAGATAATCAGATAATCATTACGTTTCAGAATAAAACAGAAGGTATTTCAAAATTAGAATTAGAAAGTCTTTTCCAACCTTTCATCAGAGGTGCCAACTCAAAAAATACTAGCGGACATGGGGTTGGTTTATCCCTAACAAGACGAATAGTTCAATTGCATAAAGGAAGTTTAATTGCAAACTTAGTTAGCCAAGAACGTATTGTATTTGAACTTAAATTATCTAAAAACAATCTTTAATTCTAATCTATTTCTAATACCAGTTTAAGGTTAGCCTAATTGCTGATTATTAGATTTGCACTGTTTAAAAAATGTTTTTTAATAAAAAAACAGTCATGAAATTAAAATTAATTCTCTACGCTGCACTATTTTCTACTTTTGCTACTAATTGTACCGTCGTTCAGCAAGGTGAAGTTGGCGTAAAACGTTCTTTTGGGAAAATAAGTGCAAACCCCCTAATGGAAGGAGCAAGAGGTTTAGACGTTCATCATAATCCAATTACAGTGCCATTAGAAACTATTGAAATAAACCGTGGTGGTTTGAAAATAAATTTTTAAAAAATAATAATCGTGAAAAAAATAACTTTTGTATTATTCATTTTGTTCGCAATAGTAAATCTAAATGTATTCGCACAAAGCGGGAAAAAAATAAAAAAAGTAAGCACTACAATAGACTCTGTAAAATGGAGAGCAGAGCATTATGTCATCAACAGAGACTCTGCTTATGCTGATCCTAGAATTGCTATAAAAAAATTAATGGGTGGCAATAAGCGCTTTGTAGAAGGAATAAGTATTAGACCCAGACAGGATGCACAAACCATTAAAAAATTAGAAAATGGGCAACAACCTTTTGCCACTATTGTAGGCTGTTCTGATTCTAGAGTGCCTAATGAAATGATATTTGACCAAGGTTTAGGTGATTTATTTATCGTTCGTACTGCTGGGCAGGTTTCTGCAGCAGCATCTTATGGTAGCATGGAATTTGCAACATTAAAGCTAAACACCAAACTCATCGTGGTTTTAGGGCATACAGACTGTGGCGCAGTAGCTGCAGCAGTGCAACGACCAGAAAATGTGCCTGGCCATATTGTAACCTTAATTAATGAAATAAAACCTGCTGTTGCTAAATCTGCGCACCTGCCAGGCGATCCTATAAATAATGCTGTACGCCAAAATGTAATTGATCAGGTAGCTAATCTTAGAGATTTAGAACCCATTTTACACAAAAAATATGTTGATGGAGAGATTTTAATCGTAGGTGCAGTATACGATATCCACACCGGAAAAGTAGAGTTTTTACAAGAAACATTATTGAATCTTCCACAAAAAAAGCCTAAATAAAATGCGATAAAAACACTACATTTAATCTCATTTAAAATAAATCTCATGTTTTTAATTATCCTTGGTATTATCATACTTGTTGTAGGCTTTTCGCTCTCAAAACAAGAAACCTTAGTGGCGCGTTATGCAAACATTGTAAAAATAGTTGGCGTCGTAGTTATAGTTGCTGGTGCGCTAACTTCCATGTTCAAAGTAATTGATGCGGGGCAAGTTGGCGTTAAAACGGTTTTTGGAAAGGTTGATGATGATGTGTTATACAGTGGTTTAAACATCATCAATCCTATTGCTGAAGTTACGCCTTTTGATGCGAAGACACAAAACTACACCATGTCTGCCGTTCACGATGAAGGTGATAAAGTAGGGGATGATGCCATTCGGGTTTTAACAGCCGACGGCTTAGAGGTGGTGATTGATCTTTCTGTATTATTTAGAGTAAAGGCCAGCTCAGCACCAAATATATTAAAAGAAATAGGCACCGATTATTTAGAAAAAATAGTGCGCCCCGTTTCTCGCACCGCCATCAGAGATAATGCGGTATCTTACGATGCGGTAGCCTTATATTCAAGTAAACGCGACGAATTTCAGGCTAAAATATTTGCTAACATCAATAAAAGCTTTGCCAAAAGAGGCTTGGAGCTAGAGCAATTGCTAGTGCGAAATATTACGCTACCTTCTTCAGTAAAGGCAAGTATCGAGTCGAAAATTAACGCAGAACAAGATGCACAAAAGATGACTTTTGTACTTCAAAAAGAACGTCAAGAAGCTGAACGCAAACGTGTAGAAGCACAAGGTATTGCCGATTATCAAAAAATCCTATCTACAGGATTAAGTGATAGACAGTTACAGTATGAATCTATTTTAGCGCAAAAGGAAATTGCCAAATCGCCAAATGCTAAAGTGATTATTATGGGCAATAGCAAAGGAACGCCGTTTATATTGGGAGGAAATTAAGCTACTATTTCATGGCCCATTTCATTCCGGCCCATAAATGGTTCAAAAATAATGAATCGGTATAACATTCTTTCGTATGCCCCAAAGCGGTATAAAAAATTTTCCCGCCTTCAAACTCATGATACCAACTTACTGGATGATCATTTTTCATTTTGCCACCTTGATAAGAAGTTTCGTCTGCTTTAATTAATACTTTAACTGCAGGATTAAATGATTTAAAATTATACCACTCGTCTTTGTGCATCCAGGGTTGAGGCAAGCCTTTTACCATTTTATTTTTTGGTATTACAATGTTTAATTTCACTTCTTGTATTTGAGGGTGACTTTCGAAATAAGCACCTACCATTTTTCCATACCATTCCCATTCATAACAAAAATCTGTAGCGGCATGAATTCCAACAAATCTACCACCATTGTTAATATATTCCTTTAATGCCTGTTTTTGCGAGTCGTTAAACACATTTGTGCCTGTTGGGCTTAAAAAAACCAATAGCTTATATTTTTTCAAGTTTATTGATGTAAAGGTGTTTACATCTTCCCTGGCATCAACCTCAAAGCCATGTTCAATCCCCAATTTCTGTATGGCTCTAATTCCATCGGGAATAGAGGCATGCCTGAATCCCTTAGTGGCTGAAAAAACAAGTACGTTATTCTGTTTTGAAGTTATTTTAGAATTTGCGTTAAAGCCAAAAAGTAGTGTAGTTATTAAAAAAAAAGGGATTAGTGCTTTTTTAAGGATGGGGTTATCCATGGGTATGTTAATTAAATATAGATTTAAATATAATGATTTTCTTGCGTTTAGCTTTGAAATCTTAATTTGCATTAAGAGACGGCAAAACTTGTTCCGCCGTAGGCAATAATTTAAATTTACGAGAGCAATCCAACACATAAGCCTTTAAATCATCTGCACTTACTCGTTTTGCAAATTTGAGGCTAGGCCGATAACGCACCGCACAATGAGTACGATAATTAATAGTACTCGTTTTATCCGAATCATATCGGAAGGTAACTATACAATATCTATTGCCGATTAATTTTAACGATTTTTAACTAAAGCTATCAATGTCCGTTTCAATGGAATGTATTTAGATATAATTTCTCTACTTTTTTCCTTGCCCAATCTGTTTTACGCAAAAATTTTAAGCTAGACTTTAAAGTTGGGTTGTTTTTGAAACAAGCAATGTTAACTAGATTACCCATTTCCTCCCATCCATAGCGGAAAAATAGTTGTTTAACGATAAACTCTAAAGTTAAACCGTGTAATGGATTATTTTTTTGGTCTTGCATTGGCATGATGTAAAGATACTTGTTTAAGCGGATAGAGAAAAGTCTAAAGCGTTATACGATTAGTCAAAACTGTTCCTTTTTAGACTCGCCTTAGACTCTTGGTCTACTTTGCTTCGACTTTGGGTCTATTCCGAATCGAATAATAGTGGATAAAGTGTCGAAGCAAAGTATATTGTTTCTCCTAGCTATCCAGGAGCATCTAGGAAAAACCATTTCAAGAGAGCTAATCTTTATGAAAACAAAAAGCCTCTTCCGTAAAACGGAAAAGGCTTTCGCATGTAAGGTGTTAAAGTACATCAACTTATTTTACTATTTATCTTTTGTGAAAACGAAACTACTTCCGCCTTGTGAAAGCGTAAAGCCAGTTTTATCTGTCGAAAATTCCACTTCAATACCCCCTTCTTCGAAAATATATTTATTACCACTATCAAAAGTTAAAGCAAACATAGGCTGACCGGTAGCTTGGGCCATCAATGCGCCATCTACTTTTGATAGCTTAATTTTAATCGGTATTGCTGCTGATGAATATGTTCCTAATAAACCATCTATATTGGGTGTCGAAACTCCATTATTACCATCGGAAACCCATTTATTGTTTTGTGCATTGCCATCTGGAATTAGTTTTTCTGGATCTAAAATAACCTCCTTAATTTCTTCAGTTGTATTATAGCGAACCAACCAACTTGTGTTTTTCATCCAAACATCAACAGGCACTTTAATCGTTTCGGTTTTACCGCTTTTCAATTTAATTTGCAAGATAATTGGCATTGGCATTTTCTCTAGATTGTTAACCTTAATGGTGTAACCTGCTAATCTAGCCTCTTTCATAAAGGGTTTTACCTCAGTTATACTTTGATCAACTTTCCAGCTATTCATAAACCAACCTCTCCAAAACCAACTTAAATCTTCACCTGTACCATTGTCCATCGAACGAAAGAAATCTATCGGCGTTGGGTGTTTATATGCCCAATTTTTAATGTATTCT
>JACMOW010000210.1 GCA_014377775.1 Pedobacter sp.
ACTAACTAAAGTTTTTTTTTTATCCTGATCGCTATCAGTTGCTTTTGGAGATGATGATGGAGATTGTGCCAATTGGATAACCGAATGGATATGACACATTTTAATGAGCGACAATTCTACTTGTAAACGCTGATTTTTACTATTTTTATACACCAAATCGCATTGATTGGCTAAATTTAAAGCGGTTAAAATAAAGCCTAAGTCGGTTTGTTTACTTTGGGTTAAGTATTTTTGCTTGATATTTTCACTTACCTCAAGTAATTGAATGGTTTGAGCATCTTTACCTACCAAAAGATTCCGCAAATGGCTAGCTAAACCATTGATGAAATTATTTCCATCAAAGCCATTATTTAATATTTCGTTAAATAATAATAACGCCTTACTAACATCACCACTGGTTAAATAATCTACCAATTTGAAATAATAATCATAATCTAAAATATTAAGATTATCAATTACCGATTTGTAGGTTAAATTTTTATTGGTATAACTTACAATTTGATCAAACATAGAAAGTGCATCGCGCAATCCGCCATCCGCCTTTTGTGCAATAATGTGTAAACCATCAGCCTCCACACTAATGTTTTCGCGAATGGCAATTTTAGTTAAGTGCTCGGCAATATCTTCTACTTGTATTCTGTTGAAGTCGAAAATCTGACAACGCGATAAAATGGTTGGTAAAATTTTATGCTTTTCGGTAGTAGCCAAAATAAAGATGGCGTAGCTTGGTGGTTCCTCTAAAGTTTTCAGAAATGCATTAAAAGCATTTGCCGAAAGCATGTGTACCTCATCAATAATATAAATTTTATACTTTCCAGCTTGGGGAGGGATGCGAACCTGCTCAATTAAACTTCTAATGTCATCAACCGAGTTGTTAGATGCAGCATCAAGCTCGTGAAAATTAAAAGAATGGCCTGTTTGAAAGGAAATACATGATTCGCAAGTGCCACAGGCTTCTATATCTGCCGAAGGGGCAGTACAATTTATGGTTTTGGCTAAAATACGAGCACAGGTAGTTTTTCCTACACCACGTGGACCGCAAAATAGAAAGGCTTGCGCCAATTGATTGTTTTTGATGGCATTTTTTAGCGTACCTGTAATATGCTGTTGCCCAACTACGGTATCGAATGTAGCTGGACGATATTTACGGGCCGAAACGATAAAATTTTCCATCGCAACGAAAATAGTAAAATTTTAATTGTTGCAGGGTTGAAAAATTGAAATGTTGAAAAGTAGGAGTGGGAAAAACTACGCTAGAAGCAATTAAAAAATTTTCTTATTCTTCATCCAATGGATATCGATGTGATGGAATTACGATCGTATGAATAGTAAATCGCATATCGGTTCTCCAATAACACTTTGATTTTTAAAAATATATCGCTACATTTGCAACCCGTTTTAATGGCGGAAATTAAATTTTAAACAACAATTAAATAACAAAGATGAATCAGTACGAAACTGTTATCGTTCTTACCCCGTTGTTATCAGAGGATGTTGCGAAAG
>JACMOW010000211.1 GCA_014377775.1 Pedobacter sp.
AGAATTATACTATAAATATTTCGATGAGAATGGGATTAGTAACATCTTTTTGGTTACGCCGCAAACCTCTGATGAACGCATTCGAAAAATTGATGGTTTAAGTAATGCATTTATTTATTTATTGTCGTCGGCCGCCACCACGGGTAAGGATTTGGATGTTTCTGATCAGACAAAAACTTATTTTGCGCGTATTAAAGCTATGGAACTAAACAACCCTTTGATGATTGGCTTTGGAATTTCGGATAAGAAAACTTTCGATTCGGCTAATGAATATGCTAGTGGCGCGATTATTGGAAGCGCTTTTGTGAAGAACTTGAAAGAAAATAATTTACAAAAAAGTATTAGCGAGTTTATGAGCGAGTTTAGGTAACTCAATCGTAATGAAAACGAAATTGAATGATGGTGCATTTTTGGTCTTTTCCTTTTGTTCCACAAATGCCGTATATTAACCTATGTTCGTTATTTAGTCAAAATATTCTTTCATTCCTTTCCTGAGGGTTGATATGGTAATTGCTTTCATACATCAATAGGGGTGATGAACAAAAATACGTATAAAAATGATTTATTTAATCCCAACCCACCACTCCTTAAACATTTGCTTATCGTTTTTTAGATAAACTAATTCTCCAATAATTGGCGTGACCAAAGGAATAGGGGTTCGTAGATTTTTATTTAAAGCCGAAACTTTAACTAAAGGTTCGTCCCATGCATGGTTAGCCATTACAAATTTTGATGAATGTACAGGAAATAACCTTTTTGCTTTTAAATCTTGTGCTGCTTTCAAAGTTTCTTCTGGCAAGTGGTGGATGTATTTCCATTTTGCATCATATTGTCCATTATCCATAATAGCAAGGTCTATAGGTCCATATTTGTTTCCAATTTCAGCATAATGCGTGTCATAGCCGCTATCACCTCCAATAAAAATTTTCATCGTATGAGATTGCAAAACGTACGACATCCAGAGTGTATTGTTTTTTGCAAAGCCTCTACCTGAGAAATGCCTTGCTGTTGTAGTATGTACTATAAATCCTTCATCTAACAATATCTCTTCATTCCAGTCTTTCTCTATAATTTGGGTCTCAGTATATCCCCAATTTTCAAAGTGTGACCCTACTCCAAGTCCACAAATAACCTTTTTAACCTTATTTTTTAGCATTACCAATGTTTCGTAGTCGATATGATCGTAATGATCATGAGAAATGAAGAGATAATCTATTGGTGGTAAATCGGCAATAATGTACCTTTCGGTTCCTTTAAATGATTTGTTTGTGCCAGGAATAGGAGAGGCATTGCCGCTAAATACGGGGTCTACTAAGATGCGCTTGCCATTAAGCTGAATAAAATAGGAAGAGTGACCAAACCAAACTAAAATATCTTCATCGATTGGCAGGTTTAATAAATCTGTTTTAACCGAAGGAATAATATCTATTGGGCTACGATTAGGATTTCGATTGAAGAAAAAATCTTTCATTACTTGGTAATAGCTATAGCCTTCTGTAATTTGAGGTGTGTGATGAATGTTTTGAAATTGTCCATCTTTATAATTAGGTGAATTTTTAATTTTTTCTAATCGGGCTCCCGCTGGATATTTTCCAAATTTTGCTTGTTGAAAATAGAGAATTGTAGCAATAACAAGCAGTACAATTATACCAATTAGTGTAGTCATAATCCATTTAAATTAGTGAAGTATTTTTATCTTCATTTTTAGTATTATTGAGATTTTCGAATAGATTTCAAATACATAAAGCCAATTAATCCAGAGATAACTGATGCACAGAGGATCGCAAATTTCGCTGTTAAAATATGATCAGGATCGTTAAAGGATAATAAGGAAATAAAAATAGACATCGTAAAGCCTATGCCCGCTAACATTCCTACACCAGTAATATGTTTCCAGTTTGCGCCTGATGGTAATTTTGCCAATTTAATTTTAACCGCAAACCATGAAAATAAGGTAACTCCGATTGTTTTACCTAAAAATAGTCCGAAAATAACACCTAGTCCTAAAGGAGAAGTTAATCCATTGATCATTTCTTTTTGAAAGGTAATATTGGTATTTGCCAATGCAAAAATAGGCATGATTAAGAAGTTTACTGGGACGGTTAAAAAATGTTCAAGTTTCTCCAAAGGAGATTCAATGGCAGTATCGTTAGTAGGAATCGTAAATGCCAATAGTACGCCAGCAATGGTGGCATGAATACCTGAGTGATGAACAAAATACCATAAAAATAGTCCTGGTATTAAATAAAACCATAATTTTTTAACCTTAAAATAATTAAAAGTTAGAAGTAAAGCGAAAACTCCACCTGCCATCAGTAAATAATCCCAATGTATTTGAGCCGTATAAAAAATGGCGATTACTAAAATTGCACCTAAATCATCAGCAATGGCTAAGGCTGCCAAAAATATTTTTAATGAGGCTGGAACACTTTTGCCTAATAGGGCGATAATGGCTAGAGCAAAAGCAATATCGGTAGCCATAGCAATGCCCCATCCTGATGCAGTTTCTTCACCTTTATTAAAAAGAAAATAAATTAGGGCGGGGATAATCATTCCGCCTAATGCGGCCAAAATGGGTAGGGATGCTTTTTTTAAACTCGATAACTCGCCCTCTATAAGTTCTCTTTTAATTTCTAAACCTACTAAAAGGAAGAAGATAGCCATTAAACCATCATTTATCCATGCGGATAAGCTATAGTTTAAGTTGAAATAGCTAGTCTCTACACCAATTTTCTGTGCTAAAAAATTAGAAAAATCTTCGCCAATAGCAGAGTTTGCAATACCTAGAGAGATGAGTACACAGATAATGAGAATGATACCACCAATTTTTTTGGATTGAAAGAATTTTGCGAAAATAAACCGATTGAATGATTTTTTCATCCTTAAAGGTAAGGTTATTTAAATAGGGTTGCCTTTAAACTAATTTCAAAAATCCCATTTGCTGAAGTTTGTAAGGCAGAAGTTTCTGTAGTATAAAATCCCATAATAGCTACAGAAGTTTTATAGTTGAAGCCTATTCCAAAGGAAGCACTTTCTGTAGTGTGGTACATGGCCATCATAAAAACCTTGTCAGTAAAATTGAAATTTGAACCTACATCTACTATGTTTTTAAAACCTTTAATGCCTCTAAATACTACTTTAGGCTCGATTTCTAGTGAATTTGATCCCATTCCTGTATTAATTTTATAGCTGGCTGCGGCATAAAATCGAGACCGATTAACGTTGTAATTATTATCTTGTTGAATTGAACTTCGGATATTTGGAACCACAGCCTCTATATTTAATTTATCACTGGTGTAAGCCATCCCAAAATCGCCATCAAATAATGCCCCTCTACTATTAAATTGGATAAGATCAAGATCTGTTAAATCTCCATTAATCTCACTATAATCAATACTTTCGTTGGTGATACCAACTGATACTCCGAAGTTTAATTTCTGATTTTTATCATTCAATGTGATATGATAAGCATAACTTGCAACTGCCTTTGTATGTAGTAATGAACCAGCTTTTTCGCTATAGATATTAACGCCTAAGCCTACACGTTTTATTTTATAATCTGCCGTTACAGATTGTGTGCTTGGGGACCCAGGAATATTACTCCATTGTTTCCGGTAGTTCAAATTTACATTTAAGCCATCTGTAAAACCAGCATAAGCAGGATTTATTTGGTATGGATTGAGAAAATATTGAGCGTTTAAGGGATTAAATTGCGCTTTTAAACTGTTAATAGCTAACAAAAAAGACAGTGTGGTGAGCAAAAGTAAAAGGACGATACGCTTAGGTAGTTGAAATATTTTGTGATAGATTTTCATTAGTTTCTAATAATTGTGATGTAACCTTTAAACTTGGCAATTTTTGTCCCAAAATCCAATATGTAATAATAGGTGTCTGAGGGTAACGGACTTCCATTAAATGTTCCGTCCCATTCATTTGCATATCCTTTTTTTGTATATACTATTCGGCCCGATCTATTAAAAATTGTCAGTG
>JACMOW010000212.1 GCA_014377775.1 Pedobacter sp.
AATAAATAAAAAAATTATATGCTTTTGATCATTTTTTCTAGGGCATCTAAATGTATTTTAAAAGCTTGCTTACCAAGGGGTGTAATACCATAGGTTGTATTTGTTTTTCGACCAATAAAGGATTTATTAACATAAAGGTATTGGGCATGTTCTAATGTGCTTAAGTGCGAGGCTAAATTGCCATCAGTAAGCGCAAGCATTTCTTTTAATTCATTAAAACTTATTTTTACGTTCACCACAAGAAGAGACATTACGCCAAGCCGTATTCGGCTATCGAATATTTTATTTAAATCGGCTATCGGATTCTTCATTACTTAGCCCTTTCATATTTAAAATACATGATTAAACCATAAATGATATGTAAAAATCCAAAACCAATTGTCCAAAAATACAAACCATAACCAATGTTAAAAAGCGCAATTAATCCGAGTATTACTTCGCACATTCCAAGAAACCGAATGTCTGAATACGTATATTTACTGGCGTTAATTAATGCTAAGCCGTAAAACACCAAACAAGAAGGTGCTATAAGGCCAATAGAATTGGGATGATTAAGCAATACAGAAATAATAAATATTCCACCTGTAGCTAATGGAATAGCTAAGTTTAGAATCAGATTTTTAGCTGTTTTATCCCAAAGGGGTAATTTTTTTCTAACGCTTTGGCGATAGGTAAGTAGTAAGCCACCCGCAAGCGCAACGAGAAGCACAATTATTGCTAATTTTATCAGGTTAAATTCTATCGTAAAATCGGCATCATTACCATATCCATAATCTCCGGCCAAGTATTTTTTAACTTCATTATTTGCGAGATAGGCGCCTATAAGGGCTACAATTCCAGCAAAAACGCCCGATAATCCACTTAAAGAGATAAAACGTGATGAACGATCCATCATGTTACGGATATCGCTAAGGGCACTTAATTGTTCTTCTTTATTATTCATATTAAAAAGCACTTTGTTTTTCAAAGTTATAAAAGAAAATTTAATAACCAAATATCTACACAAACAATTTAACATTTCAACAATTTCGTATCTTTGTGTAATGCTAAAAGCTGTAGGTATAAAAAAGGCGTATGGAAGTTTATCCATCTTAAAGGGGGTAGATTTTGAGGTAGCTAAAGGAGAAATTGTAAGTATTATCGGTGCATCTGGTGCAGGTAAGAGCACGTTGCTTCATATTTTGGGTAGTTTGGATCAACCAGATGAAGGCTTTATATCTTTAAACGGGGTAGCGATTAATAAACTTTCAGGCAAATTATTAAGCGTGTTCAGGAACCAGAATATTGGATTTATTTTTCAATTTCATCATTTACTGCCCGAGTTTACCGCTTTAGAAAACATCTGTATTCCGGCATTTATAGCAAAAAAAAGTAAGAAGGAAGCCGAAGCCAAGGCATTTGAGTTATTGGATTTATTTGAATTGAGAGATCGGGCAAATCATAAGCCAAATGAGCTATCAGGAGGCGAGCAGCAGCGCATTGCAGTGGCGAGAGCATTGATCAATAATCCTGCGATTGTGTTAGCCGATGAGCCTTCGGGTAATTTGGACTCTACAAATGCCAATGCCCTGCATCAATTATTTGTTCATTTGCGGGATAAATTCAATCAAACTTTTGTGATTGTAACGCATAATGAAGATCTAGCCAAGATAAGCAATCGTGTAGTAACGATGAAAGATGGACTTATATTAGGATTATAGTATAGTTAGATTGTAGGATTTTAAAAGTATAAGATTTGAAAGTACTAATAACAGGAGGGAGATCGGCTTTGGCATTAAAAATCCTAAGGGCATTTACCCATTATAATGTGGTATTGGCAGATTATGGCGAAATGCCTAATTCTTCAAGATTTATCAGCTTAGGCGAGAAAAATGAAGATACCATTGCGCACATTTTGCTTAGTAATTGCCTAGATGAGGGGATTGATATGATTTTGCCGCTCCACAAATTTGAGATTAGTCCATTGGCTAAGGCTAAAGTATTGTTCGATGAGTTTAATGTTGAAATATTATTGCCAAATGATGGCGATTTAAGTACTTATTTTAATTTGCAAGCAGCGTTAAAGCACGAGAACTGGGCGGTTTTTAGAAAAGGAGAAGCTTTATTCACCAGCATTGCTGACGAACAAACGGCTGCTTCTGGGGAAGCGCTATGCTTAAATGGTGCATTTTATGTTAATTACGAAAACGCTGTAGCAAATCTTAAATTAATTACGATTTAGTTATAATGGCTTTTGAAACTTATATAGCTCCGAATACCGCCTTTATTTTTGGTCTTGACAATGTTTTATATCCCGAAAAGGATTATTTGCTTCAAGTATATTATCTTTTCTCGGAATTTATGGAATACTCAGCGCAATTAAATGCACAAGCAATAACCGATTTTATGCAATTGGAGTATGCCCATCATGGAAGTGTAAATATTTTTGAAAAAACAGCAGCAAAATTTGACATTCAAAAGAAGTATAAGTCAAATTTCTTATTGCTTCATGAAAATGCACGCTTGCCCCTAAAATTATTGCTATTTCAAAAGATTTTATCATTTTTACAAGAGATTTTGATGGATAGGAAGAAGATTTACTTAATCATAAGTGGTAACAAACTAGTACAATTAAATAAGATCAAGCAAATGGAATGGCATGGGCTAGAACATTACTTGAAAGCCTACTTTTCACAAGAGTTGGAGCCCTCACTAACTGCAAACAGTATTGATTTTGTAATCGATCAGAATCAACTAAAGAAAGAAGAGGTTCTTTATGTAGGCAGTAAACTAGAGGATCAGGAAGCTGCGAAAAAAGCAGGGATAGAATTTTTACAGGTAACAAAACTATTGTAGATTTTTTTTCGTTAATTTTATAAATTACATATTGATTGATTTTTAATAAGAACACATACATGAAATTAAAACAGTTTATATTTTTACTTGCCACGCTTAGTGTAGGATTTGTTTCTTGCAAAAAAAAACCTGATCCCACGCCTACACCAATACCAGTTCCACCAACTAACAGCCGTGCTAACTTATCTCGCGACTCAATCTTTTTTTACGCAAAGCAGGTATATTTGTGGAATGATGCCTTGCCAACGTATGATGTTTTTAATCCAAGAAAATACACCACAGAAAGTACAGATTTCTTAAATTATGATAAAGAGTTGGTTGCTTTATCACAATATAAAATAAATCCGGCAACTGGTCGTCCTTACGAGTATTATCTAAACGGTACAGACTCTAAGTATTCTTATATTTCCGATCTTGCCAATAAAAACCCTACCGCTTATATACCCGAGAAAAAGAGTGCGGTTGATTTGGAAGGGAATGGAAATGACTTGGGTGTTAAACTAGGCGCGTATGGACAAGCAGGTACTACTTTTGCATTATTTATTACTGCGGTCTATCAAAATTCGCCAGCAGATAAGGCGGGTATGGTAAGAAGCGATCGCATTAATAAAATTAATGGACGTACCATTGGTGATAATTTTACAACAGATAGAGACTTTATCAATACTTCTTTTGCAGCAGCTAATGTAACCTTAGAAGGTGTGAAATACACAAATGGAGTTAGTGGAGCTCCATTTACAATATCTTTGGTGAAAGCGATATATAAAAGCAGTCCGATTTTTTCCGCAAAGGTTTTTACCGCAGATAATAAAAAAATTGGTTATCTGGCTTATGCTAGGTTTTCTACACTTACTAATTCAAAACCAGATTTCGACGCAGCATTCGCAACATTTAGCGCAGCCGGTGTAACAGATTTGGTGGTCGATTTAAGATATAATGGTGGTGGATATGTGAATACTGCTCAATATTTGATCAATCAAATTGCACCTGCTTCGGCTAGTGGAAAAGTGATGTTTGCTGAACATTATAACCCTTTAATGCAATCGGGCGGAGCAACTATTTTAACGAATCAACCGCTGTTAGATGCAAGTAAAAAGGTTCAATTTCAGAACGGGAAAATGATTACGTATGCGGACATAAATTATGGCCTTACAGCTAATACAGAGATGTTTTCAAAAGCGGGGCCATTAAATACCACAAATAATATTACAAATGTTGTGTTCATTGTATCTGGAAGTACAGCCTCTGCAAGCGAATTGGTTATTAATTCCTTAAAACCTTACATGACTGTTAAGATGGTTGGAACTAAAACTTTTGGTAAGCCTGTTGGCTTTTTTCCAATAACCATCGAAAATAAATATGAGGTGTATTACTCTTTATTTCAAACGAAGAACTCATTAGGGCAGGGAGATTATTTTGATGGGTTTACACCAGATATAGTTGATGATTTCGATGATCCTAGAAACAATTTTGGCGACTCAAAGGAGTATTATACAGCAAAGGCTATTAATGTAATCGTTCCAAATGCAGTAGTAATTACTGCTACTAAGACAATGTCTATACAAGGGAGAAGCGTTGCTATTGAAAGTTTACAGCCCATGAAACCACTGGTAGATGGAAATGACTTTGTGGGTATGATAGAAACTAGGCATAAGCTAAAGCAATAATTATTGCTTTAGCATTTGAAGTTTTTCCTTAAAAATGGCTTGAATATCACGTTGTTTATCAATGTTTACAATTATACCTTGTATCGTATTGGCTGCATCGATAAAAAATGCTTTGTTGATGTTTTGATACTCGTCGCTTGCCTTATGGTAATCTTTATGATCTTCAACACCAAAATAAATAAAAGGAATATTTTTAGCATTAAATGCTCCTTGATCGCTTTGATTGGTCCAGTCGTCTTGTCCCATCTTCGGATCGTCGTGTCCTAACAGTAATTTAAATTTAGGATTGGTAGTTACTAAATAACCTTTAAGTTGAGGGTATTTGAAAGTTCCTGCGGCATATAATTCTCCTTTATCATTATGACTAATCATATCCATGTTAATGTTTAGTTTAATTTTTTCAAGCGCAACAGGTGGTTTGGCTACGAAAGCTTTAGCGCCTTGTAAACCCACTTCTTCCGCGTCGAAAATGGCAAATATTAAGGTATTATTTGGCTTATTTTTTGAAAAATACTTGGCAAATTGAAGTAAACCAGCTACGCCCGATGCATTATCATCAGCTCCGTTAAACACTTCATTTTTAATCACACCAATATGATCGTAATGTGCAGAAATTACGATTACATTATCAGTTTTACCTGGAATGTAGGCGATTAAATTTTTTCCTTCAATTGCAGCAGCTCCATTTCTACCTTTTACTTCGAAATTTTGGATATAGCTAGACATGCTTGGGTAAGGCTTCAAACCTATTTTTTGCAACCGCCCAGTTAAATAAGTTCTAGCCATTTCTGCACCTTTTGTTCCTGTTTTACGTCCTTCATAAGAATCTAGCGATAAGGTTTCTACGTCTTTTAGTAATTGATCGCTGATCGAAGTTTGAGCAGTATTGGTTTTAACAGATCCACAGCTTAGGAGGAGGGCGAGTGGAATAAAAAATATTTTCTTCATGTTATGTTTGATTTTTCTGCACTAAAGGTAAATATATTGATTGATAAATGTTAATTTAGAGTATTAATTAGAAAAAAATGGAGTATAGACGTTTAGGGAAATCAGGTTTACAAGTAAGTTCTTTATCTTTAGGAAGCTGGCTAACTTTTGGAAATCAAATTAGTGATAAAGTTGCAGATGAGTTAATGGGCATTGCTTATGATGCAGGGGTAAATTTTTTTGATAATGCTGAGGGTTATGCCGAAGGCAGATCAGAAATTGTGATGGGGAAGATTTTAAAAGCCCAGAAATGGGCACGAGAATCTTTTGTGGTATCGAGCAAGGTGTTTTTTGGTGCCGAAAATAAGGGGCCAAACCAAATGGGTTTATCACGTAAGCATGTGATAGAAGCTTGTAACGCTGCGCTAAAACGTTTACAAGTAGATTATTTGGATCTTTATTTTTGTCACCGCCCGGATAAGCAAACCCCAATAGATGAAACTGTTTGGGCTATGAATATTTTATTGCAACAAGGTAAAATTTTATATTGGGGAACTTCAGAATGGAGCGCAGCCGAAATTATGGAAGCCATAGCTGTTGCAAAACAGTTAAATTTAATTGGCCCCACAATGGAGCAGCCTCAATATAACCTATTAGAGCGAAATAAACTGGAGAATGAATATCTTCATTTGTTTGAAACGCATGGTTTGGGCACAACCATTTGGTCGCCGTTGGCATCTGGGTTACTTTCGGGCAAATACACTACTGGTGATACCAAAAATACGCGACTTGAACTTAAGGGGATGGAATGGTTAAAAAACAAAACGTTAGCTGCAGATCGCCTGAAAAAGGTAGAAGATTTGCAAAAATTGGCTGATAAAATGAATTTATCTTTAGCTAAACTTTCTTTGGCTTGGTGTTTAAAAAATCCAAACGTGAGCACTATGATTTTGGGCGCTTCAAAATCGGCACAATTGAAAGAAAATCTGACAGTTTTAGAAGTTGTTCCGTTATTAACGGATAAAGTAATGGAAAGTATTGATAAATTAATGGGGACTAAGCCTGTGTTGTCCGCATTTTAAATATAAATGTTTCCAGTTAAATAGGTTACTGCTTTACCTGCCATTAAAACTCGATCACCTTTTAAACTACACCATAACTCACCTCTTCGCGCCGATACTTGATAGGCATGAAGTTCATTTTTATTCAATTTTTTTGCCCAATATGGGATTAAATTACAATGTGCTGAGCCTGTTACTGGATCCTCATTTATTCCTGCTGAGGGGATGAAAAATCGAGAAACAAAATCACTATCATCACCTTTGGCAGTTACAATAACACCCATTATGCTCAATTTAGCAAGCGCTGCGAAATCCGGATTAATGGCTAATATATCCGATTCGTATTCATAAACGAGCATATAATCTCTAGAATGAAGTATTTCAAGCGGGGTTTTGCCTCCTATGGCAGTTAAAAGGCCATCAGGAGCTTCGCAAGGTATTGCCACACGCGACGGAAAGTCTAGAGTGTAAACGTCATCAACTTTGCTCACTATTAACATGCCTGCTTTAAGTGTGTGAAAATGAATACGATTTTTAGCATAACCAAGCTCGGTAAAAATTATATGCGCAGTGGCTAAGGTAGCATGGCCACATAAATCGATTTCCAACTCGGGCGTAAACCATCGAAGCTCAAAGTCTTCACCTTGTGGAATAAAAAAAGCAGTTTCTGCTAAATTATTTTCAGCTGCAATTTTCTGCATTTCTGCTACAGGAAGCCAGGTGGTTAAGGGAACAATTGCAGCTGGGTTGCCACCAAATAGGTGTTCCGTGAAGGCGTCGACTTGATAAATTGAAAGTTTCATTTAGCGAATTTTTTATAAAGATAGTTTTCATATGGAAATGGTAAATTGGGAAGCGGAAATAGTCTGCATGTAAATTGATGCCTAATCCATTTCCGATTTCTCTTACCTGTTTCCACTAATAATAGGTAAGACGCACGACCCCTGCTAATTTCTTTGCTAAACGAATAACCTGTCTGGTATACCCGTATTCGTTGTCGTACCAAGTGTATAAAACGATCGATTTATTATCTCTTGCTATAATTGTTGCTGGTCCGTCTACAATAGCCGCATGGCTATTACCGATTAAGTCACTACTCACCAACTCGTTTGAGATTGAATATTCTAATTGCTCAGACAAATCACCAAATAAAGAGGCCTGCTTTAAAACCTCTGCAACTTCTTCCTTTGAGGTTATTTTATTTAAGGAAAGGTTTAATATCGCTAATGAAACATTAGGGGTTGGTACACGAACTGCATTCCCTGTTAATTTACCTCCTAAATGGGGGATAACTTTTGCAACTGCTTTATCTGCGCCGGTTTCTGTAATAACTAGATTTAGTGCAGCTGAGCGACCGCGACGATACTTTTTATGGTAATTATCCAGTAAATTTTGATCATTGGTGTAGGAGTGCACCGTTTCTATGTGCCCTTTTTCAATCCCAAATTCACTATCTATTACTTTTAGTACTGGTACAATTGCATTGGTGGTACAAGAAGCATTAGAGAAAATGGTTTCGGTTTGATAATCAAAGTCTGCATCATTAATGCCTGTTACAATATTAGGAATGTCACCTTTAGCTGGGGCAGTTAATAACACTTTTGTAATACCTTTTGCGTTTAAATGTCTACTTAATCCCTCTCTATCGCGATAAACGCCAGTATTATCAATTAGTAAGGCGTCTTCAATTCCGTATGCACTATAATCTGCATCCTCTGGTGATTTGGCAACGATGAGATAAATGGTTTGTCCGTTGATAATAAGTGCTTTATTTTCAAAATCTTCAATTATCGTTCCATTGAAAGGACCATGAATAGAGTCGGTTCGTAGCAATTCTGCACGTTTAATTAATTCCTCATCGCTATAGCTTCGGGTTACGATCGCCCTTAAGCGTAACTGTTCGCCCTTACCTGCCTGTACAATTAATTCGCGTGCCGCGATGCGGCCAATTCGTCCAAAGCCATAGAGTACAACATCTTTTGGCTTTAGGTTAAATTTATCTTTTCCAATATGTTTCGCAAGTTTACTGATTACAAAATCGTACATCGAAGAATGTGTATTGTTTTCGTCTAACCATTCTGAAGCTAGTCGACCGACATCGATTCGAGAAGGGGCAAGGTTACATTTGGCGATGGTTGAAGCCAATTCCAATGTTTCGTAAATGGAAATATCTTTTCCGCTTATTTCTTTGGCATATTGATGGTGTGCCAATATTTCACTACTTCCTACATCAAATAGTGGCTTTCGGAAAAGTACAAGTTCTATGGAGCGATCAAACCACAATTTACCTACACACCCGATCAGTTCGAGTGCTTTTTTCTCCTTTTCAATCCAATTCTGAAACTCTGATTGGTATTTATTTAGCATACAAGAAAATTAATTTGATTAGAATTGGTGCAAAAGTAAAAAAGATCGGGTGAGTACCCAATCTTTTCTGTAATTATATTTATTAGCTCATCAGTTGAGCGGATGATTAACCTAAATACGATTTTAAAATTTTACTACGTGAAGTATGACGTAAGCGTTGTAATGCTTTGTCTTTAATCTGACGAACACGCTCACGTGTTAAGTTAAATTTTTCACCTATTTCTTCTAAAGAAAGTGGATGATTTGTACTTAACCCAAAAAATAACACGATAATTTCGCGCTCGCGCTCGGTTAAAGTAGACAATGAGCGTTTAATTTCTTCAGAAAGTGATTCATTAATTAGGTTACTATCTGTATTTGGTTCGTGGTTTTCTAATACATCTAGTAATGTATTTTCTTCACCTTGAACAAATGGCGCATCCATAGAAACGTGGCGACCAGAATTACTCAATGTATCCGAAATTTTGTCCACAGTAGTTTCCAGAATTTCTGCCAATTCTTCTGGAGAAGGCTCACGCTCAAATTCTTGTTCTAATTTAGAAAAGGCCTTACTGATTTTACTTAACGAACCAACTTGATTTAAAGGTAAACGTACGATTCGACTTTGCTCGGCAATTGCTTGCAAAATAGATTGACGAATCCACCAAACTGCATAAGAAATGAATTTAAAACCTTTAGTTTCATCAAAACGTTTTGCTGCTTTAATTAGACCTAAATTTCCTTCATTGATTAAGTCGCCAAGGGTTAATCCTTGATTTTGATATTGTTTAGCTACCGATACCACAAAACGTAAGTTGGTTTTGGTTAATCGCTCTAAGGCTGCTTGATCACCTTCACGAATTTTACGAGCTAATATTACTTCTTCTTCTGCTGTAATTAAATCTACTTTTCCAATCTCGTGCAAGTATTTGTCTAATGATTGACTTTCGCGGTTGGTAATGGATTGGGTTATTTTGAGTTGTCTCATTTATATATTTTGGTCGTCTTAA
>JACMOW010000213.1 GCA_014377775.1 Pedobacter sp.
TACCTGGCAATCTTCACTTAAATGTTTTAAATGAAGCTTTTTTCCTACATTATGATATCGTTCAGTAAGTTTGTTTAGAGTTTCAATAGCCGACATATCAGTAACTTTACAGTCCTTAAAATCGATAATTACTTCATCAGGATCATCGGTTACATCAAATTTCTCTGAAAATGTAGTAACTGAACCAAAAAACAAAGGGCCATAAATTTCATAGTGTTTAATGCCTTTGTCGTCAATGTACTTTCTTGCCCTGATACGTTTAGCACTTTCCCATGCAAAGACCAGTGCAGATATAATTACCCCAATCAAAACTGCAAGAGCAAGATTGTGTAACCATACCGTAATAAATGCAACCAATATCCCAACAAAAACATCCTGTTTTGGCATTTTATTAAAAATCTTAAAGCTTACCCATTCGAAGGTTCCAACAGCAACCATGATCATTACTCCGGTAAGTGCTGCCATAGGTACCAGGCCAATTATTGGTGCTCCAAAAAGGATAATAAGAAGAATTGTTAATGAAGCTACGATTCCGGATAACCTTGCTCTTGCTCCAGCTGATAAATTAACCAGAGTTTGAGCAATCATTGGACAACCTCCCATACCAAAGAAAAATCCATTTAGAATATTAGCACTCCCCTGAGCAATACATTCCCTATTACCATTACCCCTGGTACCGGTTATTTCATCAACCAGATTTAAAGTCAGTAAGCCTTCGGTTAAAGCAACGCCAGCCATGATGACCGAATAAGGTAATATAATCTGAAAAGTTTCTATCGTAAGTGGAATATTTGGAATGTGAAAAGGTGGAAAACCTCCACTAACCGATGCAATGTCACTTACTGTTTTGGTATTAATCCCAAAACCCAGCACAATAAAAAACACCACAATAATTGCTACTAGTGAAGGTGGAACAGCTTTGGTTATTTTTGGAAAAAAGACAACAATGGCAATGGTTAATGCAACAAGTCCTGCCATGATCATAAGTGGTTGCCCGATTAGCCAGGTCTTCTGTCCATTAACTACAGTCTTAAATTGCTCAAGCTGTGCCATAAAAATAATAACAGCTAAACCATTTACAAAGCCATACATTACCGGCTGAGGAACTAGCCTTATAAACTTGGCCAATTTGAATAATCCAACCAGAATCTGAATAATGCCTGCTAATGCCACTGCTGCAAATACATATTCAATCCCATTTGACTTCATCAGGGCAATGATAACTACAACGACAGCTCCTGCACCACCAGAAATTAAGCCTGGCCGACCACCAAAAATAGAAGTAACAAGTCCCATAATAAAGGCTGCATATAATCCCACTAAAGGCGGAAAACCTGCTAGAATGGCAAAAGACAAAGATTCAGGCATCATGGTCATAGCCACAGTTATTCCAGCCAATATTTCGGTTTTGTAATTAATTTTTTGAGAAAAGTCAAAAAAACGTGCACGTGAAAACATTCTTAAGAAATTAAGTTTAAAAAAATAAAATTGTATAAGGATATTGCCCTAACTAGGAAAAGTAAGGTAGAAAATGATTCACTGAGTAATTCAGTGGTATGTCACAGGGTTATATGAAACTTTATCTAATTTTCTCATTTCGATTGGCGCAAAGGTAACAAAAAATATAAATAGGGCTATTTAATTTTAGTTTCTACCCTCTTGACAACTTGAGGACTCAGAGAGAGCTGAAGGCGTATTTAGAGGGCAAAGGCATGCCTTTGCCCTCCGAGTATGCTCGAAGTTACCTAGTTGTTCGCTCGGAGCTCCGTTGGTTGTTTTATCAGTCTACCGAAAGATATTGTTTAAATAATTCCTTGTGTTCTCTGGTAAGATCTTCACTAAGAATAATTTTTAGGTCATCATGCCCATTTAAGAAAATTTTAAGTTTGTTTCTTCTTGGCCCTACTAACCGAGCCTTATAGATAGCGCTTAGCCTTACCACACCTGCCCGTCCCAAATTAATATACTCATCCTCGTTTAGGTGTTTCAAAGTAGCAGTGACCGTCTCATGGTATTTGCTTCGAATTCCATCGTTAAACATAATGAGGTTATCCCGGTCCTCGGACTTCATGTAGATCAATTCCGTAAAAATATGTTCTTTAAACATTTTTACCTTATGCTTAATCTCCGGTAGAGGAATCGGATCTTCCGTTATCATGAGTGGAATCGCCACTAGTTTAGGGGCTATCATTTCAGTTCCAATGTTTCCGAATAGTAAAGCGATGAAAACGTACGCAGCACAATGCTTTAGCCAACCGGAATCTAAAATCCAGATATGGGCGAGGGCAAAATAAATGGTGATAAGAACAAAGATGAGCCCAAATGGAAATAATACTCCAAAAAAAAGCTGTAGGCTAGGTCTAAGTACCGGGAATTCTTTCCATGGTTTACGATTATTTAGTTTCGTAGTCACTTGCATGATAACGAAGGAAATAAGCATGCTACATACTGTTCCAATAAGTAAGGCTGCAAAATATCCCTTGGTGTTGATAATTTCCCAGGGACCTTTATCCTGACCAACACTTGCGAAAATATGAGCTAAAAATATTGATAGTGCCAAGCGGATTGCCAGACTTTTAGAGAGAAGAGTCATTATTTGAATTTGGTTAGGGGGCGATTCGTCGAGATTAATTTTCGCTAACATACCATAATTAAAGGTTAAAATATTTCTAATTTCTCGCTTTGCGATGCAAATCCCATTTGTAATAGAGATATTCTGTCAAAAATCGAAAATAAAAGTCTATTCGTATCCATTTTAGGTGCCTTGGTAAGGAAATAAGCGTTTTATTCAAAAAATTGTGAAGGTCATCAAATACATTTGTTAAATAAAATAACCGATTATAAATTAACTCTTAAACAACAATGAAAGAACTACTACAACAAATTTTAAGTGTATTGGCTGAAATACTATTTCAGCAGAAACTTCAGCTCATACCAATTAAAGTACAGGGTCACCCGGACCGCTGGATCGATCAGCGCAATGCAATGCATATGTTAATGCGTACCGACCGGCAGCTTCGAAGATATGTGAGCGAAGGTCAGCTTATTTCTAAGAGAATCGGTCGTTCGCTTTGGTATCTGGAGAGCAGTATTTTGGGATTTATGGAAAGATCCGAAGAGTTCTAGCTTCTACAATACCGGACATTTTGCAGAAACGGCGGACATTCGCGGACATTTTCGCTCAACATTAGTTTAACCAATTTAAACACCATACCCTTGTATGACACTAAACAATTAACAAAATGAAAATAGACCTACTACTAAAATTTGCGATTGTCCATTAAGGCAGGCAGGATTAGGACAATGTATCCTAAGGTGAGCGCGAGCACTCATCTGGGTGAGATTGTAGTAGGATAAGTAGGGGAGTATGGTGTTAGTTGCTTGCTGCGAAGCGAGCAGAA
>JACMOW010000027.1 GCA_014377775.1 Pedobacter sp.
CCGAATTTCTAACCATTTGAATTTCTTTAATGTCGTCAATATTTGCTTCCCTTATCATAAACGCTATGTCTACTTAATTTTTGTTTCATGATTATTTGCCAAATGTTGAAGGTTGCATTATTGTATTTCTACTATAAAATTCCATTAGGCTTTGCAAGAAAGCTTTAGCAAATTTTATCCTATTGGTTTGATTGTCGCGAACACCAATAAAATTACATTCTATTTGCCAGCCAAATACATTTGGATAAAGTGTAGCCGTGTATTTTTGAGTATTAAATCCGCCATCAAAAAAAAGATCGCCAACAGCAGGGGCAGCATCTTGAGCTGACGGGACACTTGGGAAATTTTTATTCGCCATTAATGTTCCAAAAGCATTAGCAGTGGTTAAAAATTGTGTGCCAGTTGAGATTGAATTAGGCAGCAACATGTTGTAGTAAGAAGTTGATGAGGCTAAGATTGTAGCAGGATTTCTTAACTCATTTGCATTAACTAAATAGCCTAATTCTAATCGTTGTTTAGTGTGCCCATGCCCATGCAAATCAATAAATAACGCTTGTGGATATTTATTGGTGATTTTTGTAATGCAGGTATCTATACTAAAATGGTAGTTATTCCAAATGGTATTTAGGTTATTATTGCCGCAAGTAGCTTCTGTAATTTCTCTGTTTTGATCTAGCTTAATACGATTTAAATGGCTGATTACAATATATGGCTGAAATCCATAATCGGCCTTGCAAACACTATCAATTGTTAGTGCCATTTCAATGGTTTTACTATCGCTTACAGTTGTAATATTTGGGCAACTCCTGTCTGGTACATTGGATGGATTTTCTAATCCACCATGAGGAACGCTAATAATTAAAGGCATATTGCCATATTGCACCTCAGTAAATTGATCTAATTTTTTTTTAACTACAACATTATTTAACGTGGCAGGTACTATGGTTTTTTTACAGCTGCTAAAAATAAGTACGCAAACCACGCTGTAGACAACGAGTTTAAATTTTCCCATAGTTAAATATTAACATAATTTTCAGAGGTATTGAATTGGTATTTCATTATTATTCTAATAATTTAGTTTCCAGTTGATTGCTTTAAAATTTTGGTTCCACAATTATTGTATTTTTTTTGTTTGTTAATCGGCAGTTCAGTTGTATAATATCTGTTCAACCTGTTACAGAAAGTTCAGGAAAAAATATAGCGTCTACCTTGTAAGAAATGGCAAGGCCTAGCTGTTAAGCATTGGTTTCTATTTGTCAGATCTATCTGCTTACTATAATTTCTAAATTTTATTTAATCATCATTAGCAACCCCATCGTTACAATTCCATCAAATAAATTACCAATACGAATATTTTCATTTTCAGCATGTTGATTATTATCATGGTTAGCTACAGGAATTGTAATGGTTTTAGCATTCAGGTATTTTTCAAATAAAAAAAGAGGAAGAGTGCCTCCCATCGTCGGTTGCAGCACAATCTGATCTGGAGATGTTAATTTAACTGTTGCAATAACTTTTTGTATAATGGGCAGATCCATGGATGTACGTTGTGCATTGCTTCCATCTTCTCCGGGTATCACTTTTATAAGCTTTGCATATTTTTTTCTTTCTTCATCCGTAGGCTCACTATCCGTTACATAATAACCTTCTGTTTTTATGTGGTCGATTACTTTTTGCTGCTGCCTCTTCCAATCATTGCCCAATACCAATCTTAGATCAAGAACAGCGGTTGCATAGGTCGGTATTTGATTGGAAGCCATCTTTCCTACATTACCGCTTTGCATGCCATTAATGTTTAGCGAGGGCTGATTGATCGCCTCACTTAAGGTTACTCCGCGCATTTCAACATCACTTATTCCTAATTCTCTTTTCATTTGTTCATCCACTGAGGGCACTTCATCCAAAGCTTTTCTTTCAGAAGGGGATAAGGGGGTCACATCATCATAAAATCCTTTAATGGTTACTCTTCCCTTTTCATCTTTCATAGAGGATAACAATTTTGCCAACATCATAGCGGGGTTTGGAGCCCAGTTTCCGTAGTGGCCACTATGCAATGGTCTCTTTGAAGCATACACGGTAAGATCAAGATGCGTATCGCCGCGAACACCAAACACGATTTGCTTTTTACCTGATTGGTGAACAGGTCCATCACACATAATCCATAGGTCGGATTGGAGTAACGACTGGTACTTTTCAAGTATTTCATTAAGATGTGTAGAACCTGCTTCTTCTTCACCTTCGAAGAAAAATTTAAGGTTATAACTAGGCGTTAATTTACTTTTATTAATTGCATCGTAAGCATTTAAAATGGCGGTAATACCTCCCTTATCGTCAGAAGCACCACGGGCATATATTCTCCATTCGTTATTATAGATCCCATTTGTAGGAAAGGAAATATTCGTTCCGGATTTTTCTACGGCATTCGAAAATAATTTTGGATGAAACGGCTCAAGCCCTGCAGCCCACTGTGAAGGATTAACAGGTTGTCCATCATAATGTGCATAAAAAATAAGAGTTTGTTTTGCGCCGGGAACCATTACTTCGCCATATACAACTGGGGGAGTGCCTGCGGTGGGTGCGTTTAGGAGTTGTACTTTTTGAATACCCCGTTTGTTCATCATGTTCATAATGAATACTGCATTTTTTTGCTGGCCAACAGGGTCTGTTGCCACATTAGGCAAAGCAAGAAACTCAGAGAACTCATTGATAATGTTGCTGGCATTTTCATTTCCGTATTTTCTAATTGTGATCCCTTCGGGCGATTGGGCCGAAACGGGTAGATCAATCAGAGAACTCAACAGGAAAAAGAAGAAATATTTTCTCATAGATAAAATTAATTCTATTATTAATATGGGTACTATATTTAAATAAATTTAACGAAAAATTCTCAAGTAATATTTTATGCCGTTGTAGTATGAAATGATATGCTATGTACGGTATGCGATTAACATTACTGCTATTAGTAGTTGTTTGTTTGTGGTTCCTTATTCAAAAAATCTTTTATCGATGTCCACTTTATATTTGAATATCTGTTGTTGTCATATTTTTGGAAAATAATACGACCTTCCATCATATCTCTCATGTATTGCATTCCTTGCCAAGCAGGGTAAAGTTCATTTTTTGATGGAGAAAAAAATCTCGTTAGTTTGATGATGATATTTAGCAGACTAATACCTCCGGGTCTGAATAATTTATAGTTTTTACTTGTTAGTTCAGTAAGCAGTTTCACAAAGTCGTTACACGAAAGTCTGTCGCCAGCAACTCTTAAGAATCGGGGTGTATTATCGTCAATAGCTACTTCTGCCGTGAATTCGGCAACATTATAAGTAGTTGTAAATTCTATAATTTGATTTGGATTTCCCCAACAAAGAATACGTTTTTGTTTAAACATAATCAAGGGCATATCTGTAATTAATAAATCCATAAATGGGCCATTAAATATAGTAGTTGCTTGAATTGGTAATTTTTCCAGATGCTTGTGAAATGCTCTTCTTAAATCTAAATTCCTATTTTGACCTTCTTTTAGATTGGTAAAATCACTAGAATAATCACTTGGTATAAACCTTGGAACATTTGCTTCGATGGCAGCATCTAAAAAAACACGTTGAGTATCAATAATCGTTTCTCTTAACCCTGCTAAAGCAGACACCATGCAATGTGCGCCAAAACAATGTTTTGCAATCTCCAACTTATTATTAGTATTTACTTGAAACACTTTGACCCCTTTTTGTTCCAAGGTATTAATTTTTTGTTTGCTTGTTTCTAAACGAACAATTGCAATAACCTCAACTCCTTTATCCAATAATTTATCTACAATTTTGCCTCCTAAATTTCCGGTGGCCCCTGCTACTACTATTATTTTCTTCATTTATCTATGTTGATTTTATGATTTATATTTTGGGCCAAAGTCTAGTTGGTTTTTTAGTAGCTTTCTACAGCAATTGATATTTTAAATCTTTTGCCTGTAGGGAAAGCAATATTCATTATTTTATCGAGGTCTTAAAGGTCAAAATTCCATTTTGCTTCTGGCAGAAGTTTTGAAAACGAAAATCATTTTTGCGATAAACTTGTCAATAATTTTAAAACGATATAATATTACAATGTCTATTTTTTTAAGTTAGTTTCATAAATATCTATCCATTCTTTTACACTCATTTTTCTCATTAATTCACCAATAAGTTCATAGGGAATCTCATCCAACTTCTTAAAGCGCACACAACTTTTTCCCATATCAAGTTTTTGTTTACTGTGCTTAGGATATTCGGTTACGAACCATTTCAATAATTTGGGGTCGGAATAAATACCCATGTTGTAAAAAGTAATTGAATTTTTTTGCGAAGCAATACCTGCGAATGGGAGCGGCTCGCTTGGCTTACAATGATAACCTGCAGGATAAAGTGTATGTGGAACAACATAACCCAATCCACCATAGCTAATGGCTGCTTCAAAACCTTTGGGTAAGTTTTTTACAATAACATCATGTAGTTTGTTAAAAGGTTCTGCTCTGTCCTCAGGAAGGTTGGTCAGAATTTCTTTTACTGTTTCTCCGGTTGCTTTCATATTATGGATTTTCGTTGTATTTATTTCATTCACCAATACTTTCGTCTTTATGCCTAACGATTAACAATAACTGCTAATGTTTTTTTACTTTTCAGGCCGTTTTTTATAGTCTCTTATTAAAAAGTAAATTGATAATACGAAGACAATAATGTAAAGAGTGGCTAACGCTGGTTTTTCGAATTTTATATTCTCAAAATCGAATTGTTTATAGATAGCCAAACCCAGAATGATTGCTATAATTCCAAAAAAAAAGTTTATTCCTTTCTTATTTGCCATATTTTAGTTTTTTATATTGTGTCAATTAATACTCCTATTGCAGTTACAAATAATACAGAGGTAATCATTCCCAGCATATAATACAAATGCTTTCAAATAGTTGGTCGGTTTCTTTTTGTTAAACCTTTAAATAGTGCAAAAAATGCTAGAATTAGCATACCCATATCCATTACAGGCAATGTAGGATTAGTTGCTGCCGCTCTTTTCACTGTTAATAAAGTTTAATTTATGCTCTGTCCGAAAGTCAATAAGTTGTTATCTGGGTCGAGTAAAGAGAATTCCTTTTGTCCCCAGGGCTTTAATTCTAAATGCCCATTTGGGTGAATTGAAATTTTGTTGTCTATAAACGTTTGGTAAAGTTTATCAATGTCGTTTGTTCTTATATAAACTTGTCCGTAGTTTTCTTTTTGGTCAAG
>JACMOW010000214.1 GCA_014377775.1 Pedobacter sp.
CAAATCCTTTACTCTGAAGATAATCAGCATTTTTTTTTGCGGTTAAATCATCCTTAAACAATACGGTTTGTATACAGCTATTGCTTTTTATCCTAGGAAGGGAAGTGACTTCGATTTGCTGATTATAACATTCAATTTTGTTGGCTAATTGTTGTTGATAATTATGCTTAGCCAATAACTGATACGCACATTTAATGGCGATAATTTGATGTAGCGGTGCTGCAGTTGTGTAAATGAAGGATCTTGCAAAGTTGATTAAATACTGCCTTAAATGGTTACTGCCTAAAATTGCAGCTCCATGCGTGCCTAAAGCTTTTCCATAAGTAACTATCCGTGCAAATATTTTTTTTTCTAGCCCTAGCTGTTGAACCAACCCTTTTCCTTTATCGCCGAAAACGCCAACGGCATGTGCCTCATCAACAATCAAATTAGCATTATACTTACTGCATATCTGACTTATTTCAGTTAAGGGTGCCATATCTCCATCCATGGAGTAAATACTTTCGATAACAACATAACATAATCCTTTCGCATTTTTTAACTTTTGCTCAAGGTCGATGATGTTATTGTGCTTAAAACGAAAACGCTCGGCGTAACTCAACCTTGCGCCATCTATTAAACTCGCATGAATGAGTTCGTCGGTAATAATAGTATCACCACGTTGCGGAATAGACGAGAGTAGGCCTACATTGGCATCATAACCAGAGTTAAATAATAAAGCAGCAGTTGAGGAATGAAATTCGGCGATATCCTGTTCTGTTTCTTCGGTGTAGAGATAATTCCCACTTAATAATCGAGAACCAGTAGCGCCATTTTTAAAGTTTGATAAACGATTGGTTTCTATTTCGACCAGTGAACGAAGTTCTTTAGATTGGGCTAGACCAAGATAATCATTGGAACAAAAATCGATGGGTAAATTTGAATAGGTTAATTTTCTCAATCTATTCTTTTCTATCCTTTCGTTTAGCTTTTGCTGAAGAAATTGCTCTGCATTATCCATTGTCCAAAAATAAAAAAAGCCCTGATAACATCGGGGCTTTCTTTATTTTATTTTTGTCTTTTTCCTCTATTATCTTTCATTCTTTCTTTAACATCTTCACGAGCGATAGCTAAGGTTTTACGTTGCTCTTCGGTTAAAATTTTATCGATTTTTTCTTTAGAAGCCATCATGAAGGCCTTACGTTCTTCCATTTTATTTTTAATAGACTTATCATCCTGCTTACGCCATTCTTCGTTCTTTTTAGCGCGATCTAATTCAATTGATTGAACTTTCTGCTTTTGCTCATCTGTTAAGTTTAGTTTTTTCTGCATGGCAGAAGCTGCTTTTTCAGCACGTTGCTCAGGTGTTAACTTATCATCTCGTTCTAATCTTTGACGACCTTCAGTTCTTTCTTTTCCTGCTTTACCTTCTAGTTTTTTTCTGTCTGGTTCTTGAGCGTTGCTTGAAGTAATTCCTAAAACTACTAAAGCGATGGTGTAAATTAATTTTTTCATCTGTTTGTATTTTTAAATGGTGATATAAAAAATGGGATTTAATAACATAGATGAAAATTAAGCGCTAAAGTTTAACAAGTAATTGTTAAATAGTGTTAATTCTTATTTAATTGTGAAATAGATTTTTGCATTTGCGCCATCATGCTTGATAAAGTTTCAATGGTTGGTTCTGGAGTTGGATTTGGTAAGGTTGTTGATATGTAGGCTTTTGCTTTCCATATTTCTAAAATATCATCCGCATCTATTGCGTAGGTATCATATAACTTATTATCTGATATTAACTTTAATTCTCTATTTTCTTTAAATCGATTTCCTGCTCTTTTATATACTACACCTTCACTTCGACTAATAATAACATAGGTTTCTCCTTGTTTAAGGTCGCTCCAATTGTCTAAATATTCACCAATAATTACACTTCCTGGTTGAATAGGTAGCATCGAATCACCCATGATTTCAAATGCACGAAAGGTACCCTGCCTTAAAGCGGGGATGGGCAATTGAAACTTGGGGAGATCTTGTATGTATTGTGGATCTGAAAAACCATTAAGATACCCCGCACTTGCTTTCACTGGAACAAGCTCAATGTTCTCATTGTCGTTTTGATCAACAGAAATACTCAATACTCTTAAATTAGAACCTTGGCTTTTTGGTTTTGGTTTCCAATTTTCATTAATGTTTTCGTTGATAAATTCATCAATAGTTAAATCAAAATATTCTGCTATTTTCTTTAGTAAATCGTATTTAGGTTCAGCTCTGTCTTCCTCATAAGCTCCGATTAGTGATCGCTTAATTTCCATTGCATCAGCAAATTGTTGCTGTGTGTAACCTTTTTTCTTTCTTAGGTACTTTAGGTTGGATGAAATGTTTGCCATAAAATATATTTTAAAATAAATTTGTTTTTACTAAAATTATTAGTAATATTGTGCCAATAAAGTTAGTAATATTTATTTGAATAGCAAGAAAATATCTAATTATTTTAGTTTTTACCATTTAAGCGAGAAAATCATGAAAAAATTTGTTTACATCGTAACCGACAGAAACCGCACCAGTTTACACGTAGGTATGAGCGCCGATTTAACTAAAACACTTGAATTCTACAAGAAGATGCCAAACTTATTTTTCGATAGTGCACAGCAATTAACTCGCTTGGTTTATTTTGAAGAATTTAAAACGGAAGCTCAGGCATTGGCTAGATTTAAATTGGTTAGTCGATTTACTAGAATGCAAAAAGAGCGATTGGTACGCTCTTGTAATCCAGATTGGATTGATTTAACCATTGGTTTAGATTTTGAAAATATGATGCCTCATCAAAAGTTAACAAATCAAGTTACCTTACCTTTAGGTATACTTTCATAAAAAAGTGTTACCAGCCCGGCGCAAATGTTAATCCAAATATGCCTCCATTTACATCTTTACGTTGGAAAGGGAATGCATAATAAGGTTCTAATATGAAATAGTTAAATACATTAACTCTTAAAGAAAGGCCTGCGCTTAAAGCTGGTACACGCTGTGCTGGCGTTCCATTGGGCAATAAAACACCATTTGGTTGATTTTTGAATGCAACTTTCGAGTCTTCTGTCCATGCTACACCTGCATCAAAGAAAAAATTTAAATCACTAAAGAAGAATCTTGAATTAATTTGCGCAAGTTTCTTAGGTCCAGTAAAAGGTAATCGAACTTCAAAGTTAAATACTGCAAATTTGCTTCCCGATAATTGGTTGATATCGAAATTGCCTGTATTTTGTACTTTGCTGTTAAAGAATGAATTTGCTTCGTAACCTCTAATTAAATAGGGATAACCTATAAATAAGGGAAATAAATTTTCGCCCTGTCTACCAAAACGCATATAATTATAAGTTCTAGCTGCAATTGTTACGGGTTTTAGTCTCCAATATTTTCTGACATCAACCGTTAATACAGAAAAATTAAAATCTCCGAAGTACCGTTCTGCTCCAACTCTATACCTAAATCCATCAAGCGGAGCGGCTACACCAAATATGGAATTGTCGCCAACAAATGAAGCATTGGCCGATACAATTGAGAATGCCTCCAGTGGAATACCTAAAGTATTGGTTGCAGAAGCATTATCAACTTTTTCTCTATCAGCTCCAAGATAAAAAGCTGGGAAGCCATTTACATCTTGATAATAGTTATTAAATCGATCTAAACGATAACTATAGTGTGAAAATGCTGTTCCAGCTTCAAAGCGATGCGCTTTGCTGAAAGGATAAGAGCCAAATACTTCTAGCTTATCTTCAAAGGTTCTTAATATGTTTGTACTAATTGTGTCTACAGGTTCGCTAGCTGGATTAGTATTTGGATTATAAAATGCTGCACTCGTGAAACCCGTTACATACGGAATATGTGACGCAGCAACCCCCCAATTGACTCTACTTTTTTGGTTAATATAACCCACCAATCCACCAAAATCGTAGATTTCGCCGTTTACCGATAGGTTCGCTATAATTTGGTTACGTCCCAATATATCGCTGAACATACCCACAATACCTCCTTGAATACCAGTTCCGAATCTGCTGGACGAAACACCAACACCGCTATTCGCCAAATAATCTAATCTAAATTTAGGTCGGTATGGAATAGTAATTAATGAGTCGTTCTGTGTTTTTTCAAAACGTTCAAAATTTCCTAGATTTGAATTTACTACGTTTACACCTGTATTTTCAAAGGGTGGAAGTATAGCGGGTGCAAAATCTACATCATTCGCATTTACAACTTTAGCTCTAAAGTTAGAAAATGGAGAGTTGTATAAAGTATAACGTTGGTAGCGATAGTAACTATAAATAATATCATCATTTCTAGCAACACTTATTGCAGGAGAATATTCCGTAATTCCACTAATACCTGTAAAATAATCGGTTAATTGCTTAACCACTTTATTATCTAGGTTATATTCATATAAGTTTCTAAATCCATCACGGTTAGATAAAAAGAAGATACGTTTGCTATCTCCAGAAAAGTTTGCATTTAAATTGTTAGCGCCTGCAAAAACAGGAATATTAGTTAAAGATTTACTTTCAATATCATAAATAGTTAAATTTAGGGGGTTAACCGCATTGGTATTGCCACTAGTAACTGAAGCTCTATCAGATGAAAATACAATTTTTTTACCATCAGGCGAGAAATTAGGTGCATAATCAGAAAATTCATCGTTTGTAATTTGTACAACTTCTCTTGTAGTTAGATCATAAGAAAATATATCGCTTTGTCCCTCAACCATTCCCGAAAATGCAATTTCATTTCCACTTGCCGACCAGGTTAAATTGCTAAATTGTTCAACTTGTTTCATGTCGGTTTGTAATAGGGTATTGCCATTCGCAATATCAATCATTAACAATTGATTTTTCCCCTTACTAAAAATACTAAAGGCAAATTTTTTGCTATCGGGCGACCAGGTGCCTGCTGATTCAATAAAATTAAAATCATCGATATGGGTGTTGGAAATTTGACTGCTTAACTTTCGAATTATTTTGCCAGTCTTAGCATCTGCCAGAAATAGATCAATGCCAAACAAATCTTTCTCTGATAAAAAGGCAACATATCGTCCATCTGGACTAATAGCTGGTGAAACGTTCATGTTGCCAGCATTTTTATTATCAATAATTTTAGTTCCAGAAATTTTGATTTGAGAACTGTCGGCCTTTAACATTGGTCGATAATGCTTTTCAATTTCGTTTTTCCATAAGCCAGACAGGGTTTTATCATCATACCCAAAAGTCATCCTAATTCCATTTTCATATCCATACTTGGCAGTGGCTTTAAATAATGGAACGATAGTAGTGTCCCCGTAAACGGAACCAATGAAAGTCCAAAAAGCCTGGCCATAACGATAGGGGAAGTATTTACCCGAGTTAGTTAAGTCTTTTAACGATGGAATATCACGATTAAGGAGTGCATCACGCATCCACATGGATGTAAAAGCATCTTTTTTACCAACCGACAAATATTCTGCCATCCCTTCAACCATCCATAATGGTGTATTTCCCACATTTTCTAGACTAATCGAATCCTTCTCCAAAAGGAGATGATATTGGAAAGCATGTACAAGCTCGTGCCCTAAAACATGGCGTGTTTGACTATTCAAATCTAACACAGGCATAATTACTCTATTCTTTAATGCTTCGGTAACCCCACCAGTACCTACACCAATTTCACCATTTAAGGCTGTAGTTTGTTGAAAATCAGGGTGATTACTATAAAGAATAATAGGATTCTTTTTTAAGAATGTATCACGAAAAACCTCCTGATGCATTTTATACCAAGTTTCTGCATCCTGTGCAAATTTCTTTAATAGTTTCTCATTTTTGAGATAATAATAAATTTCAAAGTGAGGAGTTTGCAATACCTTAAAGTCAGCGTTTTTATATCTCACCCTATTTTGTCCGAAGTATTGGGCTTGGACAGAAATAGTTGAAATGAGTATAAAAAATAAAATTAATACTAGCTTATTTACCTTCATGTGCACAGTTTTAAATCTTTTAACTTCTATTAAATTACGAAAAGATAGATAAAATAGTTTTATTGCTACGGATTGCCGACAATTTTTTTCTTTTCTTTCTCTTCTTGTTTTTCTTTTCTTTTTAGCTCCCTTTCTTCCTTTTTAGTAAGCGGAACAATTGGGGGCGTATTTTGTTTAATAGGCTGATTTTCTGGAATTTTTTTCTCCTCTTTTTTCTGCACTTCAACCTCTGGTTTTGGTATTGTTTCTTCAATAATTGGATCCTCCATTGTGTTTTCTAAAGAATCTATTGCCAAACTATCAACTACTATTGTATCTGTTTCCTGTCGCTGAGTAGGGCAGTTTATATTTCTAGTAATCTCTACTTTTGCCTTCGGAAAGGGGCCGTACGTATATCCTGAGTTCGGATCTTGATATACCTTCTCCATAAATTTACCGAAAATAGGTAAAGCGGTTCTCGATCCTTCTCCTGTTTCTCCATTCTTGAAATGGGCGGTACGTTCATCGCAACCTACCCAAATCCCAGTTACTAAATCTTTTGTAATGCCCATATACCATGCATCAACATAGTCAGATGAAGTACCCGTTTTACCACCAATCTGATTATTTTTCTTCCATAAATCCCACTCCCACAAGGCTTGAGATGTTCCCCCAGGCTCTTCCATTCCTCCCCTAAACATATATAACATTAACCATGAAATCTCTTCAGACAAAGCACGTTTTGTTTTGGCAACAAACTCTTCAATTATCCGATCATTTTGATCTGTAATTTTTTCTACTAAGATAGGTTCAGTTTTAATGCCTTCATTTAAAAAAGTACCATAAGCGCGTACCATTTCAAAAACAGAAACATCATTCGGACCTAAACTCACAGAAGGTACTGATTCTAAATGACTTTCAATCCCACACTCATGGGCCCATTTAACTACATTATCCCAACCCACTTTTTCGGTTACTTGAGCAGTTACTGTGTTTACAGATTTACCCATCGCCCATCTCAGCGACATAGCTTGATAAGTATTACTCCAATCTGCATTTTTAGGTTCCCAATATTCTGTTTTTCCTCCGTTTTGATAGGCTATTTTTACAGGTTTATCTACAAAAGTATCGCATGGCCCCATTCCGCTTTCTAATGCTGCTAAATAAGCAAAGGGCTTAAACGTAGAGCCCGCTTGTCTTTTTGCTTGATTTACATGGTCGTATTTGAAAAATTTATGATCTATACCGCCCACCCAAACTTTAATTTTTCCAGATTTTGGCTCCATGGTCATCATGCCAGTATTCATTATCTTGCCATAGTATCGGATGGAATCGATAGTTGAGAATAATGTATCTCGATCACCTTTGTAGGAGAAAATTGTCATTTTTTTCTTTTTATTGAAATAAGCATCTATCGAGTCGGCATTATTGTTATATTTTTTGACAAGCATTGCATAAATAGGTAGATTTTTTTTTGCTCTTTCGGGATAGTTAACCTTTTTGCGCTCAGAATCTTCCCACGGATCTTCATTACCCCAAACACTATAAAATCTTCGCTGAATAATGCGCATTTGATCCTTTACTGCTTCTTCTGCATAACCTTGTAATTTTGAATCGATGGTAGTATATATCTTTAAGCCATCTACATACAAGTCAAAACCATTCTCTTCGCACCACTTCTCCAAGTATTTATCTACGGCCGCCCTTAAGTACGAGTCGCCATTGCCGCCATCTTTCAGTTTACCCTCTTTCGTTTGTAAAGGTTGCTTTGAAAGCAATGCCAAGCTATCAGCGTTTAAATACTTGTATTTATTCATTTGCTTTAATACCGTATTTCTCCGCTCGAGTGCTTTATCTGGACTTTTTAAAGGGTTATAGAGATTGGGTCCTTTTAGCATTCCCACCAACAAAGCTGCTTCATTGGTATTTAATGCTTTAGCTTCTTTATCAAAATATATTCTAGCTGCTGTTTTTATTCCGTAGGCATTATTACCAAAAGATACAGTATTTAAATACATGGTAATGATATCATTCTTGCTGTAATTTGACTCTAATTTTAAGGCAGTCATCCATTCTTTTAGCTTAGAGATCATCGTTCTAACTACTGGGATATGCTTAATTAAGCCTGAAGATTTACCATATCTGGTCCGGTATAAATTTTTTGCCAGCTGTTGCGTAATGGTACTTGCACCTCCATCTTTCCCCATTCCAATAACTGCTCTACCTACTGCTTGAATATCAATTCCAGAGTGTTTATAAAACCTAATATCTTCCGTGGCTACCAATGCATTGATGATGCTTGGCGCAATTTCATTATAATCAACTGGAGTTCGATTTTCTTTAAAATATCGGCCAATCAACTTACCGTCAGCCGTATATAATTCAGAACCTACCCGCTGAGAAGGTTTTTTAATATCTGTATACCTCGGCGAATAGCCAAATAGCCACAAAAAGTTTAATTGTAATGCACAAAAGAAGATAATAAGAAAAAATACAAAAATGGTGATATAACGAATGTATCTATTTTTAATTTCTCTAAACATGGGATAAAGATGAAAAAAACGTTAATTATTTTCTGTTAAATTGTGTTAAAACTATAAATGCAAATTAACGTATTTAATTTACTTAAATTTTAGTCTATCTTTAAATTATAACAATTATTATACGGATGAAAACAAATACGAAAAAATATTTAACCCAAGGAGGAGATAAGTTTTTATTAAAAAATTTCAGTACTACATACGATGGGCATTTAGATAAAGCAGCTGGCAAAGAGGAACTTGAAAGGGTAAAGAGTGAGTTAACAGACTATCAAGAAGCTTTATATGCGTCTGACTCTCATTCGCTGTTAATTATTTTTCAGGCTATGGATGCTGCCGGAAAAGATAGCGCAATTGAACATATCATGTCGGGTGTAAATCCGCAAGGTTGCCAAGTATATAGTTTTAAAACACCAAACAGTGAAGAATATAGCCATGATTTTTTATGGCGACACTACAAAGCGCTACCAGAAAGAGGTAAAATAGGTATACACAACCGTTCACACTATGAAAATGTTTTGGTTTGTAAAGTTCATCCAGAATATGTTTTAAGTGAAAATATACCGGGTTATGCAGACGTAAAAAAAATAAATAATAAATTTTGGAAAGTAAGATACGAGAGCATTCGGAATTTTGAAAAACACCTAGTAGCTAATGGTACCATGATTTTAAAATTTTTCTTACATGTATCAAAAGAAGAACAAAAACAACGTTTTTTAGATCGAATTGAAGATCCTAGCAAAAACTGGAAATTTTCTGTAGGTGATTTAAAGGAACGTGCATTATGGGATAACTACATGAACGTGTATCAGGAAGCGATTAGGGAAACATCAACCGAGGATGCACCTTGGTATGTGATTCCTGCCGATAAAAAATGGTATGCTAGATTGGCTATTAGTCAGGTGATCCAAGAGAAACTCGAATCACTTAACTTAAAATATCCAGTTTTACCAAAAGCGGAGGTAGAACAATTGGTTGCCATTAAACAACAATTAATTGATGAAGAATAACATTATTTCTTGCTATTGAAGCATATTTATCTACATTTGTCATGCTTTTTGGTTCCTAATGAAAGTTTGGATTAAAAGGGAATACAGCGTAAATCTGTAACTGTCCCGCAGCTGTAAGCTCTATAACGATGTATCAATCACTAGCCACTGCTCCTATAAATAAGGGCGGGAAGGCCGATAGATCGGGAGTAAGTCAGAAGACCTGCCTAAAAGTTTAATATTCATAGCTTTCGGGGATTGAAGCTAGGAGTGGGCCTTACGTATTGTAATACCTATTTCTATTCTGATTCTGTTGCTGTGTGTGAACAACTCACAACAAATGAACAAAAAAACAAAATTGATTGTAGCAGGTCTAGGACTTGTTCAATTGGCCCTTTATGGGGAAAAAGTAGTGGCACAAGTGGTCCAAAAATTAAACGAAGTGGTAATTTCGACCACAAAAAATGATTTAAAACAATCGCAAAGCGGAAAGGTAATTACGGTTATTGGCAGTGAAGAACTGGCGCATAGTGCGGGCAGGAGTTTGGCCGAACTGCTTAATCAGCAGGCAGGCATTACAGTGGTTGGAGCTGGTAGCAATGCTGGCAAGGACAAAAGTTTGTTTTTTAGAGGCGCTGCAAGTGCATATGCTGTGATTTTAATTGATGGCATATTGGCTACCGATCCTTCTGGTACAGGTGGTGCATTTGATTTGCGTTTGCTTAGCATTGATCAGATTGAGCGGATTGAAATCTTAAAGGGAGGTCAGTCTACTCTCTATGGATCTGAAGCTGTGGCAGGTGTGGTGAATATCATCACTAAAAAATCGGGTGTAAAACCTTTACAGGTAAATGCTGTTGCAACTGCAGGAAGTTATAATTCATATAAAGGAAACATCGGGCTAAGTGGAAAAGTTAACTTATTTAATTACAATGTTAATTATGGCTACTTTACCACAAGTGGTATTTCTGAAGCTGAAAATCCAGTGGGCAACATTAAAGTGTTCGATAAAGATGGGATGAAACAGCATGTGCTAAATTCTAATTTTTCTTTTCAGTTGGGGGAAAATTTAACGGTAAGTCCTTTTTTGCGCTATTTTAAAGGTGATTTTAACTACGATGATGATGCTTTTACAGATGCAGCTAATACTTCGGTTTCGCAGCACTTAAATGGTGGATTAAATGCAGTTTATAAGTTAAACAACGGGAAATTTACTTTAAACTATACGAATCAAAATACCAAAAGAGCGTATGTAAGTGCTTATCCAGGAGAGTATGAGGGTAAAATGAACTTAGTTGATGTATTTTACAATCATAACCTAGGCCAGAAAGCCTCATTCTTAATGGGATTAGATAATCGCTCTACTTCGGTGGTTCATACGGCTAATGAGCCTTCAACTAATCTTTTTAGTACCTATGCTTCAGTATTTTTACATGATTTTAGCGTTTTCAATTTGGAATTAGGAGGTAGATTTAATCAGCACAGCAAGTATGGAGATAATTTTACCTATTCGATAACACCAAGTGCTAATTTAACTAAAGAAATAAAAATTTTCGGAACTATTGCCTCGGCTTTTAGAGCGCCAACTTTGGAGATGTTATTTGGCCAATATGGAGCAAATTTAGAATTAAAGCCAGAAAATTCTACTAGTTATGAAGCTGGATCGAGTTTTTCACTTTTAGAAGAGAAAGTGAAGTTAAGAGTAGTTGGTTTTAAACGTAACAATACTGATGCGATAATTTATGGAGCGAAGGGATACATTAACCAAGACCAACAAAAAGACAAAGGTTTTGAAATAGAACCAGGGGTTAAATTTGGCAAGGTATCGGTTAATGCCTACTATGCCTATGTAGAAGGGAAGCAAATTTCGGGATTAAAGGTGTCTGAAGTTCTTTTGCGTAGACCAAAAAATACCTATGGTGCAACGATTGGTGCGCAAGCAACGGCTGATTTATATGTGAGCCTAAATTATAAATTTACCGGTAAACGTGTGGATAGCGATTTTAGTACCTATCCTTCAGTTAACAAGACTTTAGAATCATATCAGTTGCTTGATTTTTATGCCCAATATAACTTGGTAAATAAACGTCTTAAAATCTTTGCAGATTTAAAGAATTTAGGTAATGAAAAATATACTGAAATTATTGGTTATCGTACGATGGGCTTTAATGCGAATGCAGGATTAAGCTTCAGCTATTAAAATTTTAATCCCTCATCGGATTAGCCTCTTGCTCATCCGATGAAGGATTATTTATATTGCATTTTAAGTTTACTTAAATCTGGAATTTGTTTTTTCAATCGAGTTAATTCAAATTCATAAATACTTTTCCCTAAGTTTTTCATAAAGGGAAAGCATACGGTTTGGTATTCATACTTGTTGTCGTTATAAATTCCATCTTCGTTAGATTGTACAACAGCCGTTAAAAAAAACTCGATATTATGCTTAAAATCCACGAAATACGAATTATCAATAATGAAACCATAACTATCTCCGTATTTATTGAAAATTCTAATGGATGAATCAATTACGACATTTTTCTCTCTTCCATAATACAACATCTTGGCATACGTTGGCCAAAACTCTTTTTCATCGTATTTTGGATAATCACTTTCTGTTGGCAGCTTACTCATGTAAGTATAAATAAGTTTATAATCTTCGGCTGTTAAATTAAAACGTTCTTTCTTAGGAAAAGCTTCTGGCATCATTAACCGTTTCATCAACGATTGTTGATTGGCTATGGTAAATACATTTTTATTGGCAAAACTATAGGGGTTCAATACTAATTGGTCTTTGTTATCCATATATCCCTTGCCAACAGTTAAATTTGTTAACTTTAAATCATAATTTTTATCATCGTATTGCGCAGGCTGATGATAGATTAATTTATCACTATCATAAAAATCGATAGGGTTGGTGTTTCTTGCTGATTCTCCTCCATCACCTATGGCTAAACGATTTAATATTCTACTTTCTGTTAAACCATATTTCTTCAGTTTTGAATTTATTTCAGCTCTGCCAATAAATTCAAATAGTCGGTTAAATGCATCATTATCACTAGTTAATAATATTTTCTTTACGTAATGTGCAATCGAAGGTTTGCCATTTTCTGCACTTTTATCTTTCGTAACCAGAGTTTGCCCTTTAAAGCTACTATCGGTAATCATGGTAAGCCCGGCTTTTAAACCCTTCCTTTTTAATTCATTTATCTTTTCTAGCGCAAAGATTACCGCGGCTAGTTTAACTGTACTCGCTGGATAAAAATAACGTTGTGCGTTTAGGTTATAACTAAAAGTTTTAAAACTTGGCTTATTGTTTTTATCACGATTAACTTGAGTATATATAATTTGTACTTCATTCTGCGTAGGGTGATTGAGTATAACATCAAATAACTCAGGCTTACTAAGCATTAATTTTTTTAAGAACACAGTATCTGTTTGTTGCGCCATAGCTTGCAAATGTAATAGAAGTAGTAAAAAGAGGCCAATTATTCGCATATCATTGTTTTGAATTTTAAATATAAGATTTTTTAGATTTCCAAACGACTTTCGTACCATTACCTCTAGCGCAATGAAGCAGCCATAAAGGCGAATTGTTCGGTTCTTATTTGGTCAACCTTTATACCTGCTCCGTAACTGAGTAATACCAAAGCCGTAACAGGTTCGGGAAGTCTTCGAGATTTCTCCGACTCGGAGTCGACTCTGATTCGAAAAAAACTCGAACCAGAGTCGTCTCTATTACGGTGTTGTTAGGTAACAGATACGGACCTGAGTCGAACCTGACTCGAAGGATTCCCGAAGCGGACTCGAAGAAGAGTCGAAGCGGAGTCGAACAAAAGGTATGTTGTATTTTTTATTCCCCATTTAAAAAGCTAATTTTGTTTTAAACTAAATCATAAAATGGAACACAAGTTTAATTATAGAACACCAGTATTGTTATTATTTATGCTTCTTATTATTGGGTTAAGGGTAATTGCACCACTTTCTCCTGATTTTAAGTTTATTGCTAATTTTTCTGGAATAGGGGCGGTTGCCTTATTTGGTGGAGCTTATTTTAAAAATAAGGTAAATGCATTCTTACTGCCAATTTTAGTACTATTTGTAAGTGATTTAGGCTTAGTTTTAACTATGGGTTTAGATTATGGCTTTTATAGTGGTTGGTATTATACTTATATCGCTTTCATTTTAATGGTAATGGTGGGCCATCTCATCATTAAACAAGTAACCCCTCAAAGTGTACTTATTTCAGGTTTAGTTGGTGTTTTAATTCATTGGATAGTATCCGACCTTGGTGTTTGGTACGGTTCAACAGTTTATCCTCAAACAATATCGGGCTTTTGGGCATGTTTAGTTGCCGCAATTCCATACGAAAAGAATTTCTTATACGGTACATTGGGCTACTCGGCTTTACTGTTTGGCGTTTTTGAAACCTTAAAAGTAAAATATCCTGCGTTAAGCACAAAAAATACAGTTATTTCGTAGTATTCATTAAAAAATAAAGAGAACCTCACGATGTAAAATCGGGAGGTTTTTTTGTTAAATTTGACTATGAAGCAGAGATTGGTTGTGTTAACAGGCGCAGGAATTAGCGCCGAAAGTGGATTAAAAACCTTTAGAGATGCGGATGGCTTATGGGAAGGCTATAATGTAATGGATGTAGCTACACCACAGGCCTGGCAGCGAAATCCAGTACTAGTGCAACAGTTTTATAATGAGCGCAGAAAACAAGTGCTTGCGGCAGTACCAAACGAAGCGCATTTACAATTAGCCCAACTTGAAGAATACTTTGATGTACAAATCATTACTCAAAACATAGATGATTTGCACGAAAGAGCAGGGTCAACAAATATTACACACCTACATGGTATAATTACCTTCTCTCAATCCGATGTCAATCCATCTTTAATTTATGCTATCGATAGTGATGAATTAAAAATGGGCAGTTTATGTGAATTGGGTTCACAATTGCGCCCCCATGTAGTTTGGTTTGGTGAAGCTGTACCGATGATTGAGCGGGCTGCCGAAATTTGCGAGCAAGCAGATTTTTTTATGCTAGTAGGCACTTCTCTTGCCGTTTATCCTGCTGCTGGGTTAATTGATTTCGTGCCATCGGATACCCCGAAATATATAATTGATAAAAAAATACCTGCTGTGAACCAGTATAAGAACATTATTAAGATCGAGAAAGTGGCAACAGAAGGGGTGAAGGAGGTTGCAAAGCAATTACTGGCAAATGGATAATTTAGCAGTTTTTAATTGGAGTGGCGGAAAAGACAGCACCCTAGCCCTTCATTATATCTTGTGGGCAAATGAATATAAAATCCACTGCTTATTAACTACGGTTAATGATGCTTACAATAGAATTGCCATGCACGGCGTTCGGGAAGCTTTGTTAATTGTTCAAGCAAAGTCCCTCAATATCCCTTTATATCAAATACGATTACCCGAAATGCCCGATATGGAAACCTATGAAAAGGCAATGGATTTGCATTTTGGAATTTTAAAGGAGCAAGGGATAACCTATTCAATTTTTGGTGACATCTTTTTAGAAGACCTTAAAAAGTATAGAGAAAATCAATTTGATAAAATTGGAATGAAGACCTTATTTCCTTTGTGGAAAAGAAATAGTCTCGATCTCGTAAAAGAATTTATTGCATTAGGTTACAAGACAATTGTGGTGTGCACTCGAGCAGATTTGAAAGATTTTTGTGGCAAGGTAATCGATCAATCTTTTTTAGATGATTTGCCTAGAGACGTAGATCCTTGTGGAGAAAATGGAGAGTTCCATACCTTCGTTTTTGACGGACCAATTTTTACCGAACCAATCCATTTTACAATAGGGGAGTTGGTCTTTAAAAATTTAGCACAAAGCAATTCTTCTGATCAAAACGTTGGGTTTTGGTATATAGATTTAGTTCCTTTATAAAATTAGATTAATCACTAATAAATAGCCAAACCTCCATGATGTTTGGCAAAAACAAGGGTCAGAATATTGTTTTGTGAAGTGTTTTAAAATTATATAAATCAATTAGTTATATAATTTAATATTATCTATTTATCTATATAAGATATTCCTTAACGTCGTGTTAAACGCTTATTTTTCAAAACTATATTCTGTTTGTGTTTTAAACCTATTATTTTACAGTTAGTTATGTAATTTATCTAATGTTTTACTGCTGTCTTTGGTAGGCTGCAGAAAAATCATTTCTCATCGACTTAAATCGCTCAATAACGGTGGCTATAAATTCCTCATCTAGCATTTGAAAGATCTCATTTGCTCCCCCCCCCGTTAGGTCTAATTCTGATAACTTAAAACTTTGTTCGAGTTGACCTTGTTCAAATTTTACAATATACTTTTGGTTCATATTGAACAGGGTAATCTTACAGCTTGGATGCGGTAGTTCGGCTAATATTCTCATTTTTGTTTGATTTTCCTCATCCGATGAGGGTTTATGTTTAAAGATTAACTCCCATTTCCTTTAATAGAAAATCGGCATGATCTATTTTAGCCGCTACCCATAAAACATAACGGATATCTACACCAATAGACCTGCTGTAGCTTTCGTTCCAGGCATAATCATTTATAGTGGCTTCATAAGCCCGATCAAAATTTACCCCGACTAACTCACCAAAGGCATTCATAATTGGTGACCCTGAATTACCGCCAGTAGTATCCATGTTGTATAAAAATGATACAGGTACATCATTTAACTCTTTTTTTACAAAAGGGCCAAAATCTTTAGCATCCCATAATGATTTTATTTGAGGAGGGTAGGCGAACTCTGGATTTCCGGTAGCTCCTTTTTCTAATATCCCTTTAATCGTAGTGTATGGAGCCATAAAGCTAGCATCAACAGGTGAATAGCCGCGTACATGGCCATAGGTTAATCTTAACGTGCTATTGGCGTCAGGAATAAAATTTTTCTGTAAAAATTTCTCTTTTACATTTACATAGTCACCCATTAGTTTATTTAATACGCCATCTCTTCTATCTTTCTCAGGCTTTAACTGGTTTATCTGACTTGCAATATCCTTTTCAAATAGGAGCAAACCGTCATTGTAGTCTTGTAGCGATTTTACCGATTTTAATGTGGTATTTAAAATGTAAGATTGGTCTTTAAGCTTGCTTAAGCTAAGGGTTTCGTCGATAAAGCTATTAATCATGGCTTCGCTACTCGAACCTTTATTCGTTACCTTATCTACTGCGCTTACTCGCTGATTTGAAGATAATCGAGAAGCATCGGTCATCATTTTCTTCAAAATCCTACGGTCTACATCAATGTCGAATGAATCGTAGATGCCGTTTATGCTTAGTTTTAACTTTTCTATGTTTGCATTAAAATAGGCCTCTTTTTGTGCATTAGGTTGTGATTCAAGCGAAGATTTAAAACTGCTTATTTGTTTAGCGATATTTAATAGGTTGGTTGAGGTATAGATTTGCCCCAACCATAGATCTCGGTTAGCGTCGCCATTAATTTGTTGATACAATTGATCAATATTGGCCATTAAATCGCCATACTTGGCTTTTGCATCCACATTGCTATTAATAAATTGAGCTAAAGCTGCATCTTCCTGTTTTTTCTGATTAACTAATCCGATGCCTTTTAAACCTTTTAGCTTACCACGGTAGTTTTTCATCACATTGGCATTCTTTTTAATCCGAGTAGCAAGTTTTAACTCGGTTGTTTTATCTCTTTTACCAACACTTTCCATCGTTACGTTTTGGAAGTCGTACAAATCTGAAGTATATGGAAGTAAATATTTTTCTTGATAGTTTATAAATGCAGCTGGTCGGTGACGGAAAGTTTTACCTGGATAACCTAAAATGAAAACAAAATCTTCTTCATTTGTTCCACTCGGATTAACCTTTAAGAACTTTTTAGGAGTGTAGGGCACATTATCTTTTGAATATTTGGCTGGCGAACCATCTTTAGCAACATAAGCGCGCATAAACGAATAATCTCCAGTGTGACGAGGCCATACCCAGTTATCAGTTTCGCCGCCGTATTCTCCTATTTTACGATTAGGGATATAAACCAACCGGACATCAAGAATAATTTTATACCTAAACAGTACATACGTTTTGCCGATAAACATTTCAGAAACTTCGGCCTTAATACTAGGGTCTTTTTTTTCAGCCTCAGCTACAATATTTTTCATGGCGTTGTTGATGATCTGTAAGCGCGATGAAGGGTCGTCTATCGCTGCGGCAGCTCCTAATACCTTGTCCGAAACATCTTCATAACTATCGGTTATTCGACAAGTTAATCCCTTGCCTTCAAGTTCTTGTTCACGTTTTTGGGCAGCAAAGCCATTATTCAAATAATCATTTTCTGGTGTGCTTACCAGTTGTACAGCGCTAAATGCACAATGATGATTCGTAATAATTAACCCTTCGTTAGATACAAATGAACCTGTACAACCACCAACATTAACCAAAGCATCGACCAAACTAATGCCATTTGGATTATATACTTCGTTCTGGTCTATTTTTAGGCCTGCTTTTTTTAGGTCTAATTTATGTATTTCGCTTAACGGAAACATCCCCTCTTCGGGTATTTGATAAGCAAATTGAACTACAACAAAAAATAATAATGTAATTAATAAGATCTTCTTGTTCATAATGTGGTGTTTTAATGTAGTTTTCAAAGCTAATAATTTTGTTTAAGTAAGCTATAGAATGTTGAATAGTATCAAATTGTTAATTTTGAATATTAGTATTATCTTTAATTTTAAACTATTTACTATGGATGGTTTGGTTTTTGTTTATCTTATTGTTGCGGTATGGATTTTACTATCTATCAGGGCCATAATAGAAATTTCAAAGTTTTCTTACAAAATGAGGATGAAGAAATTGATTTGGACAAATTTGGTAATCATCTTTCCATTTGGGGGGTTGATTGCGTATTATCTGTTTGGAAAACAGAATTTGAGCGCTTAATAAATCTTTCTATCTTGTTATTGTCAATCTATTAAAATCTTTCTTTGTTGATTTAGCCATTTTGTAACTTTGTTTTTCAATTATTATCATGGCCGACGATTTAACAATTACCAAAACAGGTACTAAAAAGGAACAATATCAATCCTTAATTCCTCAAATTGAGGCGCTGATGTATGGTGAAGCTGATCAAATTGCAAATTTAGCCAATATGTGCGCTGCCTTAAAAGAGCAGTTTAAATGGTTTTGGGTAGGTTTCTATTTGGTTAAAAATGATGAATTAGTTTTAGGTCCGTTTCAAGGTCCAGTTGCCTGTACACGTATCAAGAAAGGAAAAGGGGTTTGTGGTGCGTCATGGGCGCAGCAAGAAATCCTAATTGTTCCCGATGTAGATGCTTTTCCAGGTCATATCGCTTGCGCATCAGCCTCAAAATCTGAGATTGTTTTACCGATTTTTCAAGGTGATACAATCATTGGTGTTCTCGATGTTGATAGTGAATATCTTTCTCATTTTGATGATGTTGATGCCATTTATTTAAATAAAATAATTAAGTTATTGGATGTCTAAATTGCTATGCTCTTTTTACCAACAGGAAGATGTAGTTAATTTGAATGTATTAATCTGGGTAATCAACCGCAAAACGAATACGATTTAAACTTTTTTCCCTAATATTGCCTTATGAATTTCGAAAATAATTTATCCTTTGCGCAAAGTTTAGATCTTCAAGATCCGTTACGCAAAATGCGTGATGAATATTTACTTCCTCCATTTATCTATTTGTGTGGTAATTCTTTAGGTCTTCAACCTAAAGTGGCGAAAGAGGTGTTAAATGTGCAACTAACGAACTGGCAAAATTTTGCTGTTGAAGGATGGTTTGAAGGCGAATCTCCTTGGATGTTTTATCATAAGGAACTTAAAAAATTAATGGCTCCAATTGTTGGTGCAAAACCTACCGAAGTTTGCCCCATGAATACCCTAACCGTAAATCTTCATTTATTGATGGTTAGCTTTTATCAACCTAAATTAAATCGTTTTAAAATAATAATGGAAGCTGGCGCATTTCCTTCAGATCAATATGCCATCGAAAGTCAGGTTCGGTTTCATGGTTACGACCCAAGGGAGGCCATTATAGAAGTAAAACCAAGAGATGGTGAATATACTTTAAGAACAGAAGATATTGTTACGGCCATTGAAACGCATGGTAGTGAACTTGCTCTGGTGCTATTTGGAGGTGTAAATTACTTTACTGGTCAGTGGTTTGATATGCCGGCAATTACAAATGCAGGTCATCAAGTTGGTGCAATGGTTGGATTTGATTTAGCGCATGCGGCAGGGAATGTGCCTTTAGCCTTGCACGATTGGAATATAGATTTTGCTTGTTGGTGCTCTTACAAGTATCAAAATGCTGGTCCGGGCGGTATCAGTGGAATTTTTGTGCATGAAAAGCATTTTAACGATGTTACGTTAAATCGCTTCGCTGGTTGGTGGGGATACAAGGAAAGTACGCGCTTTAAAATGGAGAAAGGTTTTGTTCCTGAACCTGGAGCCGATGGATGGCAATTAAGCTGCACGCAAGTAATGCCTATGGCTTTGTACCATGCATCACTTCAGCTTTTCGAAAAGGCAGGATTTATGGAGCCACTTAGAAGTAAAAGTAAAATTTTAACTGAATACTTATATTTCATTATAAATGAGGTTAATATAGAAATTGGTTATGAGCATTTTAAAATAATTACGCCAAAGAATGAAGCCGATAGAGGCGCTCAGGTTTCTATTATTGCGAAAAGTGATGGTAAGGAATTTTTCGATAAATTAGTTGAAAATCATGTATTGGGCGATTGGCGTGAGCCAAATGTAATTCGATTAAGTCCGGTGCCGATGTACAATAGTTTTGAAGATATATACAAAACTGGCGAGTTATTATTAACCCTTAGTAAATCAATTTTATGATTAATTACAATCCAAAAGAATGGGTAGATTTTATCTTTCATGTACATAAAGGCGATACCATTCGGAAGCTATGGCCATTGATGTTAAGTGTGTCGATTTTTTCAGGTGGAATAGCTTACTTAGAGCTAAATCATTTAATGCTAACCGAAACCGCTTACATCAAAAATGTAGGCATGATGCATAGCCTATTGGGTTTTGTGATTTCGATGCTTTTGGTATTTAGAACAAATACTTCGTATGATAGATGGTGGGATGGGAGGAAGCTTTTAGGTGGTTTAACCAATGTGAGTAGAAACTTAGCCATAAAAATTAAAGCCCTTGATTTAGGTAAAGAAGAAATTGAATTCTTTAAATATGCTATACCTAAATATGCTTTTGCTTTAAAGGAGCACTTAAGAGAAAAGCAATATTTTGGTAAGGATAGCTTTTTAATTGAAATTGATGGGGGCAAACACATTCCAAACCAAGTAGCCTCGAGCCTCGTAAACAGAATTTATGCTTTGCAGAAAAATAACACCATCAGCCAGGAGCAGCTCATTATTTTAAGCACTGACGTAGGGCAGTTTACTGATATCTGCGGAGGTTGTGAGCGGATTAAAAACACACCAATTCCATATTCTTACAGTGCTTTTATCAAAAAATTCATTTTTATCTATGTAATCACCTTACCTTTTGGTTGGGTATTTAGTTTAGGGTATTTTGTAATCCCTATTGTTCCATTTATTTTATATGTATTAGCCAGTTTGGAGCTAATTGCCGAAGAAATTGAAAATCCTTTTGGGAAAGATGCAAATGACTTACCAGTAGATGAGATTTGTAATAATATTGAGAAGCATGTAGGAGAGATTCTTACTTAAATGCTAAAAATTGCTTATCACCCTTTATACGCACATCCCTTACCAGAGGGACATCGTTTTCCGATGCTAAAGTATGAACTAATACCCGAACAATTGTTGCATGAGGGAACAATAATTCAAGACAATTTGTTTGCTCCAGAACTTTTAGATGAGAAATATATCATCAGTACACATAGCCAAGACTATTGGAATCACTTAAAAAACTTAACCTTATCCGCTAAAGAACAACGTCGTATCGGATTCCCTTTAACGGCTCAATTGCTCGAAAGAGAGATCAGAATTGCAAAAGGTACAATTGATGGTGCTTTGTTTGCGATGAAATATGGAGCCGCCTTTAATGTGGCAGGAGGTACACATCATGCAGGGCGGTATTGGGGAGAAGGTTTTTGTCTTTTAAATGATCAAGCCATTGCAGCAAACTACTTGTTAAATAATAATTTAGCCTATCGTATCTTAATTATCGATTTAGATGTTCATCAAGGCAATGGAACAGCTCAAATTTTTGAAAATGAACCTAATGTTTTTACATTTTCGATGCATGGGGCTGATAATTTTCCTTTTCGGAAAGAAAAATCTGATTTAGATATCGCTTTACCAAACGGAACTAATGACGAAGCTTTTTTAACTGAGCTAACTATTGCTTTACAATTTGTTTTCGTTAATCATCAACCAGATTTTGTTTTCTACTTATCAGGGGTTGATGTGTTGGAAACTGATAAATTGGGTAAATTGGCTTTAACCAAAGCAGCTTGTAAAAAGAGAGATCAACTCGTTTTTGAAGCCTGTATTGAACATCAAGTTCCAGTTCAGGTAAGCATGGGAGGTGGTTATTCATCAAATATTAATACAATTGTAGATGCCCATTGTAATACCTTTAGAGTGGCAACGAACCTTTATTTTTAAATATGCTCGAAATTATATACCAAGACGATCATTTAATTGCCATCAATAAGCCGCACGGATTATTGGTACATCGTTCTAAAATTGCAAATGATGCCACAGAATTTGCGCTTCAAATGTTAAGGGATCAGATTGGTAGGCAGGTTAGTCCGGTGCATCGTTTAGACCGTAAAACAGGAGGTGTTTTGCTATTTGCTTTTGAGAAGGATGTGGAAATAGCAATGCAAAAACAGTTTCAAGAAGCTTTGGTGGGAAAGAAGTATTTAGCTATTTTACGTGGTTATGCCCCCGATCAACTCGACATTGATTACCCTTTGGCTAAAGAAAATGGAAATATGCAAGAAGCCTTTACCTCTTTTGTAACCCTAGAAAGAGTAGAAATTGAAGTGCCTTTTGGTAAACACCAAACTTCGCGTTATTCTTTAGTAGAGGCCACTCCTAAAACTGGGCGTATGCATCAATTGCGTAGACATTTTGCACATATATTTTATCCAATAATAGGAGATAGAAAACATGGTTGCAATAAACAAAATAAATTTTTTAAGGTGCAGTTTGAAATGACTACCATGCTACTTCATGCCTCACAACTTACTTTTAAACACCCAGTTATAGGCGATGAGATAAACATAAATGCCAATCTACATACGGAGTTTAAAAGGATAATGGAATTAATGAATTTTATAAGCTAGCATAATATTTGTTAGATAAAAGTTGTTAATTATAAACTATGAAAATATTTGTACCTTTTATATCTATTTTACTTTTATCCAGTTGCTCATCTATCTATATTCCTAGTGTACCCAACACACCAATGCTAACCACACAAGGTGAAATTGCTGCAGGAGCACATATTTCGTTAAAAGGAAACTTCAATTTTAATTCGGCTTATGCCGTAACCAATCATTTTGCGTTATTGGCAAATGGTGCCACGATGAATAATGAAAAGGATAAAAAAGATATCAAACATAAGATGATCGAGTTTGGGGCAGGTTATTTTGATACCTTCGGTCCTGACAAAAATAGAATACTTGAAATTTATGCAGGTTTTGGGAGTGGAAAAAGTGAAAGAGTATTTCGAGAATTTGATAAAGACAACTTTTTGCTAAATACGGATCTTCAAGAATCTAAATATGACAAAAAATTTATTCAGTTAAATTATAGTTCAAAAAAAGTTGATAATTTTCGTCTTTTTGGTGTTGATTTTGGCTTAAATTATGGTACTGCCTTACGCATGAGTTTTGTAAAGACGAATGATTTTTTTAGAAATGGAGTACTACAGCCTAATGAGGATAATATTTTCTTGGAACCTGTATTTTTTACTAGGATGATCTTAAGCGATGAAGTACAATTACAATATACTAGTGGTAGTAATTTTGGACTAAAAAGCCGTAAGTTTTTAAACGCTGGTAATTCCGTATTTAGCGTTGGCGTAGTTGTAAACTTAGGTAGATTATCTAAATATGGAAAATAAAAGATAAAATTAATTTCAACTTAACATAAGGCAACTAAAATAAGCTTACTTTTAATCACATTAAAATATATCAATTATGGAAGTAAATAGTACTGTTATCGCCGTTTTAGTGATTGCTATTTTGGTATTTGTTTATTTTGTGATTAAGCGAAATAAAAAAGACCAAAAAAATCTTGAGGAAGAGTTAAATCAAAAAGAAATCAAGCCAGATAAGCATGACGAAGAACACATATAATTTATCCTGTAATAACTATTTGATGATTTAAGGATTCTAGTAATTCTTCAATATCAAAAGGCTTTTCAACAACATCATCCGCACAAACTTCTTTTACTTTTTCAATTTGTGGGTGGGTAGACAATACAATTACAGGAATATGTTTCGTAACTTCAGCTTCTTTAATTTGTCTGCAAAGTTCGGTACCATCAACTGTTGGTCTAATGATATCCAATAAAATGGCATCAGGTTTAAACTCAACAATATGTTCGAATATTCCTTGTTCATTAAGGTATAAACTAAGTTCATAACCTGCATCTTCGAGCACAATTGAAATTATTTCAAGAATTTCTTTGTTATTTTCTACCACTAGAATTCGTTTCTTCATGATCAATTTTTCGAAAAATTTTTAATGACAGTAAAGATAACGTATAATGTTAAACTATCCAATTATTTTGGCAATTTGGGTGCTACAATAGGAACAGATTTTGTTATATGGTTAAATATGTTATTATTTTAAATAGCCGTATTAATTAGTAAATTGATGAATTAATAGTCTTGTTCGATGCTGAAATCTAAAAAACAATAGGATCGAGGCAGTTAACAATCCAACTGTTAGGCCGTACCATATACCATTAACCCCCAAATTTAGGTAAATCCCTAAAAAATAACCCAATGGAATTCCTATTATCCAGTATGACAAAAAGGTAATATAAGTGGGTACATTTACATCACCAATGCCACGCAAAACACCTAAACCTACTACCTGGGTACCGTCAAATAATTGAAAAAGACCTGCTATAATCAATAATTGAGCAGCTATTTCTACCACTTTTACGTCATCTGTGTAAAAGTAAGGCAATAAGCTACTTGCAAAAACAAATACGATTGCCGTAAAGCACATGACAACTATAACCACATGATAACTAGCTATTGCAGAGCGACGTAAGTCGGTAAAGCTTTTTTCTCCTAAGTAATTTCCAGTCTTTATAGTGGCCGATGATGCAATGCCACTGGCTACCATATAGGTTAATGCAGCTAAACTAATCGCAATTTGATGGGCAGCTTGTTGAGCTGTTCCGATGGTGCCAATAAGTACAGCGGCTCCACTAAATGCACTAATTTCGAAGATGTATTGCATGGCTACTGGCGCCCCAATTTTAATAATTTGCTTGCTTCTAATCTTATCCATAAAGGTAAACTTAAACTTTAATAGATAACTTTTAAAATGTACAGAGCGAAGCACATATAATCCCATTACTATAGCCATCAATAACCTATCGATAAGGGTGCTTAAGCCTACTCCTTTTACGCCCATTGGCTCAATGCCAAACATTCCTTTTACAAAAATGATCCCCAAAATAATATTAATCAAATTACCAATAATCGAAATCCTCATGGCTTGCATTGTGAATCCTAAACCTTCGGCAAATTGCTTAAACGTTTGAAAAATCATTAAAGGTACGATTGATATAGCTAGGTAACCCAAGTAAGGCTTTGCGTACGCTACCACATCAGGTGATTGTCCTAAATGATCAATTATAGTTAAAGTTCCAAAATGAACGATGGCATATAAAAATAGTCCCGTTATGGCATTTATAATTAAACTATTTGAAAGTAATTTTCCGCATTCATCTCTATCCTTTCGGCCACTTGCTTGTGCAATTAATGGGGTTAATCCATACGAAATACCCAATCCAATTACCAAAACCATCATAAATAAACTATTAACCAACGATACTGCGGCTAACTGTGTAGTTTCAGAAAATTGTCCAACAATTACACTATCAGCTATATGCGTAGCCATGTGTCCGATTTGAGAAACTACAATTGGCCCGGCAAGAATTAAATTCTCCTTGTAATAAGTTTTATACTTTGTTAAAATAGTTGGCGACATAAGCTTACAAAAGTGCAGTTTTTATATTTAACTTGCTGCAGTAAAATACTCTTCTTTTTCTGAAAGATGAGGGATAATTACTCCTGCTAAAATTAAACTTACGATTATTCTTTGCGCTTTCTTATGCGCACTTTTTGTGAGTTTTGTATATTCTTTAAATGTTATTCGTCCGTGCAATTCCAAGTAGGTAAGTAGTTTTTTTTCATAATCAGAATAGGCAATTAGCTGACCCGTTTCATTGGCCCCTTCTTTTAAAACATCTACTATAATTTTACTTGCAAGAACACTTTTATCTTTTACACGAAAATAAACCCACCATTTTTTGTCTTCCGTTAATGCATAGTGTGGCTTAACATTGCTTTTAGGAATGTCGACTACCAAAACCACTTTGTCATCGATATAAATTTCCTCGAACCTAGGTTCGATTGCGGGTTTACAAAATTGACTAGCCGATTTGGTAATCATGTATTTCTCTTCATCTTCAGATTTTACGCCTTTAATTGTTCCATCATCAGCCACGCCAATTAACAATTTTCCGCCCCGATTATTAGAAAATGCGACTAAGGTTTTAGCAATTTTTTCGGCACTACTAATGGTTTTTTTAAAGTCTAAGCTTACATTTTCTCCTTCTAATATTAATCTTTTAATGTTCATGGCTTAGCGATTAAATGGCTACTCTCTGTTTTTCTTCTGGAAATTTATGGCGTAGATAAATTTCGTTCATTACCGTTACACATAATTCGCCTTTATCGTTGTAAAGCTCCATGGGGTACGACTTCACAAATTTTCCAGTCTCATTTAAAGCAGATTCAGCTTCGGCAATCATTTCATCAGAAATTTTTATAGTGAAATGTAAACTGGTTAAACCAGGTTTTAAGTACTGAATAGACGCGCTTTTGAGCCAAACTCTAGCTTTAAATCCTCTACGCTGCATCAATTGATCAAAAAGTAGTGCATAAAATGGATCTGTAGCGGCATAAATGGAACCTCCAAAAATGGAGCCATTATAATTTCGGTTTAAAAAACTATTGGTAATTTTCACATCAACCCCCAAAAAATCTGAATGAAATTTTTTAACCCAAATGCGCTGAAATAAAAAAGGGGGATACATACATAAGGCCCACTTAAGGGTTTTCTCCGAAACAACCATGATGCTTAAATATGAGAAATAGAATTGAAGTTTTAAAATTTTCTGTGCTAAATAGTCATAAAATTAGCATAAAATGATTTGTCAACTTAGATTTTACTTAGTTTTCTCATTACTTAGTTTTACTTTTGCTGTTAATTAACTTAAAATATTTTCATTTTGATATCCTCATTACAATTGAAAAAAATTACGTTCTAATGAAAATTATTCCCATCAAAAATTTAATCCTTCTGTTAATCATTTTTCTTACAGTAAATATTGCGGTCACTGCTCAAAAAAAAATCACTATAAATGGAACAGTAAGAAACAGCACATCAGGGGAAACATTAATTGGAGCAAGTATTAAACTAATTGGTATTTCGCAATTGGGAACATTAACCAATTCTTATGGTTTTTATTCGCTGAGTTTGTTAGAAGGAACTTACAAAGTTGAAGTTTCTTACGTTGGTTACAGCAGGCTAACGAAAGAAGTAACTGTACAAGCCGATACCAAGTTGGATTTTAATTTGGAGGAATCAAATACTTTAAATGAAGTGATCATTACCAGTGTTAGAAGAAATGATAACATCATCAAAGCCCAAATGGGTGTTGAAAAATTGAATATTAAAGACATACAGAACATACCTGTTTTATTTGGTGAAAAGGATATTTTAAAAACTTTGCAGCTTTTGCCAGGCATCAAATCTGCTGGCGAGGGAAATAGTGGGTTTTATGTAAGAGGCGGAGCAACGGATCAAAATTTGATCTTACTTGACGAGGCTCCGGTTTATAATGCTTCACATTTATTGGGCTTTTTCTCTACGTTTAATTCTGATGCGATAAAAGATGTAACGGTTTATAAAGGAGGTATGCCTTCACAGTATGGCGGAAGATTATCATCTGTATTAGACATTAGAATGAATGATGGCAATAAAAAAGAAGCCACTTTTGAAGGGGGTATTGGTTTAATATCATCTCGATTAAAAATTGAAGCTCCATTTATAAGGGATAAAAGTTCTTTCATGGTAAGCGGTCGAAGAACTTATGCAGATGCATTTTTAGCATTTGCTCCAGATACCTCTCTAAGAGGAAATACACTGTACTTTTATGACTTAAATGCGAAAGCGAATTATCAAATCGACGAAAGGAATACAATTTATTTATCAGGGTACTTTGGTAGAGATAAATTAGGCTTAAACAATACATTTGGCTTTAATTGGGGTAATGCAACCGGAACGTTAAGGTGGAACCATCTTTTTAGTAACCGCTTATTTTCCAATACTTCTTTAATAATGAGTAAATATGATTACACTATTGAAAATTTAATAAGCGGAAGTGAGTTTTCCGTTAATTCAAGTATTAAGGATCTTAATTTAAAACAAGATTTCTCTTTTTCTTTAAACGATAAACACGAGCTTAAGTTCGGCTTTGATGCCATTCATCATACCATAGCACCTGGCCAAATTACTTCACCAAGTACATCTAGCGTAAACCCAATTAAAGTAGAAACTAGAAAAGGAATTGAGCTGGCTACCTATATATACGACCAATACAACGTAGGCGATAAACTTAAATTGGTGTACGGATTAAGGTTGTCGTCGTATTCAGTACTAGGTGGAGGTACTTTTAAAACGTATAATAATGATGGTAACGAAACAAGTGCTACTTTTTACAAGGAGAATTCATTTGTTAAAACGTACGTTAATTTAGAGCCTCGTTTCTCGGCAAGTTTTCAGGTTAGTAATTCAAAAGCGGTTAAGGTTGCATATACTCGAAATGTGCAAAATTTGCACCTCATGTCTAATTCAACAGCTACTTCGCCAACTGATTTATATATAATGAACAGTTTGAATACTAAGCCAGAACTTGCTGATCAGTATTCTTTGGGTTATTTCAACAACTTTAAAAATGATAGCTATGAGTTTTCTGCAGAG
>JACMOW010000215.1 GCA_014377775.1 Pedobacter sp.
CAGGTACTCATGGAAAATTATCCTGTAGAGAAACTTTCCATTGCTGTTCGCGAAAAAATTATTCTTCCATTGGTTTTAATTCAGCATTTTGCTTTAGAAAAATTGCAGCATCCGGTTACGGAGGAAGAACAGCAAGCCTATGAAAAATTGGCCATTCGTACAGTGTATGGTATTGTAAATGCGGGAAGGAATTTGGCTTAGCCTTATGTTGTCCAGAACGAAAGTAGCTTGTTCCGAATATTCGGGAAAGGATCTAAAACAGCAATAAACGGCGTACACAAGCCTAATTAAACGGGAGAACAATAGTGTTACATTGGACTTGGGTTGGATTTGCTTTGCATCTGACTTGGACTTGGCTTGCGCCTGTATTGAGAAAGAAAATGGGATAAAAACTATTATAGCTAAAATATAAAAAAATACTAATTCATACAAGTATTTTTGAACTTTCTGTTAATATGCTATGTAAATACCAAAAGAAATCTTTTTCATTAATTTGTTTTAACAATGTTAAGAATCTAAACTAAATTTTAAATGAACCTCAATTGGACCTACAAAAACTTCGAAGAATTAACCACGCTAGAACTTTACGCAATCTTACAATTGCGAAGTGAAGTTTTTGTAGTTGAACAAAATTGTGTTTACCAGGATATAGACAATAAAGACCTAATTTCTTTTCATTTAATGGCTTTTGAGGAAGATATTCTTGCAGCATATAGTAGAATTCTTCCCCCTGGTCTGTCGTTTAAAGAAGTAAGCATTGGAAGAGTAATCACTAAACCTAGCCACCGCAGAAAGGGGATTGGTATTACCCTAATCGAAAAAGCAATAGAAGTAGCAAATGCAAAACAAATTAAAATTGGCGCACAGTTGTACTTAAAGAAATTTTACGAAGGTTTTGGATTTGTTCAAACAAGTAAAGTGTATTTGGAAGATGGAATTGAGCATATCGAGATGTTGCTTAACGCCTAAACAGATCTTTTCTACGTTCTATCTCCGTACTCGTTTTGGTTTCATGAATCCCATCTCCAACCTCAACTCCAAAGTCTTTATCTTTTCCGGCGCTATGCATCTGAACGGTTTCTATACTATCTATTGATTTATCATAAGGGCCCGGACTGCTCATTAATTTAACAAATACAGGTAAACATTCAAAGAATATAAATAGAAGACCAATAAAGGTTACTGCAATCGCTGTATTGTTGTCTTTTGTTCCATCTACATTAAAGCTTAATTGTCCGAGGGCCCAATTGCGATCCGCAAAACCAGCGATGTTACTTAAACTATCTAATTCTTTGGTTGTATACAGCTTTTCGGTCATTAAGCCATCAAACTGTTTTCTTCCATCAACAAATTTTTCAAGCCCTCTAACATCACTCGTTAAGGTATCTAAGTTTTGCTCCCTTTGTTTAAGTTCTAGCTCTTTTCTTTTCGCATAAGGCCCATAGCCCATTACACCCGATGTTTCGGTAGTTTTATTTCCGAAAATCTCAAAATTTAGCTTTTGTCGGTCTGATTTTATGGTGGCGGATAAGGAATCACGCTGATTTTTTAGCTCATTAAGTTTTCTAAGCTCTATCGTATATTTTTTATCAAAAGATTTATTTAGTGTATCAATTTTGGCACGCTGCCCATTTAGGTAACTAACTTTTAAGCGTTCTTTTATTTCTTTATCAAAAATCTTTAACTCTAATGGACGAGAAATTACCATCCCAATCATAATTGCCAATAAAATTCGCGGTGTAGCCTGAAGCAATTGCTTATTTGTAGATACATTTTTATTAATGCTAGATACAATATATCTATCCATATTAAAAATGGCCAAGCCCCAAATTATGCCAAATAGGATAGCAAAAATCCATGCAAAATCGCCGCCTTTAAAAACAAAATACATGGCATAGCCGCCGGATAAAGCGGCAAATAGGCCTGTAAAGAAAATAGTGGCTCCAATGCCCACATATTTATTTTCTTCAGTCGGATGTTTTTCTAATGTATCTTGATGGATGCCGGAACAGAACCAAAAAAAGCGAGAGATGCTATTCATAATTAGCGCAATAATAAAGAATTTATTATTAAACGTCTTGAAAATAAATTTGTTACATCAACGGTCTAAAAATAAAATTAACTACGTGTTATTGGGTATATCAAAATACCATGAAGGCGGTATTTTAATCCGCATAATTTTCATTCAATTTTGAAAATGAATAAAAGCACGAATGATATGCAAAGATTTTTCTTTTTCACATTTGGCTTATGCCTTTTCATCAGCATTTTGTTTTCGCTAAAGTCGTATGCTCAAAAAAGACCTGTATTAGCCGAAGAGGAACAGGTTCAGGAAGCGGTAACGAAGGAGGTTGATGAATTGATGAAAAGTAAAGATTTTTTAAAAAAGAAGAATAAAAAATTCGCTTCAGTAAAGGGGTATATCGTTGTAGATATTGCAGTTGTACAAAATGGCAAGCTATCGTCTTTTTTTAAAGTTGATAGTGATATTAAGAACATTGATTTTATGGAGTATTTATCAGATACAGTTCTAGACCACAAGTTTGAGTTCAAATTACCAAAACAGCAACGCTATAAAATTAGACAAACCATAAACATAGAATAACATAAAAAACAAAACCATGAACAAAAAATTACTTATTTTATTAATACTATTCGTTGTAAGTGACGGGGTATTAAATGCGCAAGGTAAAAAATCGGGAAATTTTAAAACTGTTTGGGAATCAGAATTTTCCAATAAGGCCACCAGATTGGCAATGGGGAATGAAGAAGGAACATTCATCTTAGGAACTGATGATAACTCGGCAACCGTACTAAGTACGAGTGGAAAGCAGCTTTGGGAAGGCGATTTTAAGAAGATAACCACCAACAAAACGAATAATTCTGAATACCAGTATTATATTTATTCCTCAAATGGCGGTTACTTGTTCTTATTTGATAGAAGAAAATTGGGAACCGATCGCATTGCGGTTATAGATGTTGCTACTGGAAAGGAATTATGGAATTCTGAAAATTACCAAAATTTACTATCCAAAGATGCTACAGAAGATACTGAAATAGAAACGGTGAAATATATTGCAGAGCTGGATGCATTTATGATTGCCCAAAAAGATGGTTTAAACATGGTAAAGGCGAAAACAGGAGAAAAAATATGGGAGACTAAATTATTCAAAGGTAGCGTTGGTAAATATATTTATGATAAGGCTAAGAATCAGATTGTCATGCTCAACTTTAAGCCTACCGCGCTTGCAGCTTTGTTTTCAGGTTTTAAAAATCAATTGGTCAAGATAAATGCAGCAAACGGAGAAATTTTATGGGATGCTACATTTAGAGGAATTGTTGAGAAAGAATTAGTAACTAGAAAACCAGTTGTTGACCTTACCATTGTAGGCGATAAATTATTTATGTGGATGGATGGTATTCAGTGTTTTAATATTGATAACGGCCAGAGTATATGGGACGTTACCTACGAGAATGATATCACTAAGGCCAGTGGTGGTTTAATCGGGAAAAAAATGAGGACAAGTATTTACGGCGCCATAGCAGACCCAATTTATACGGATGATGCCGTATACATAGTGGTTATTGGAACAAGAGATAGAACCAAATATGTAGAAAAGCATGATTTACAAAGTGGAAAATTAATTTGGGCTTCAGAAAAAATTGTGGGAGCCTTTGCGATGCCAAATATTTATAAAACGGGCAATAGGGTAATGGTTCAGGTGGGAGGTAAAGTAGAGGTGCAAGAGTTAAGATGGGAAGAAGCTACAACGGGAGCAAGCACGGCTATGGGAGCACTTACTGGAACGAGTGGAGCAATAAAAATGTGGGTGCCTTATATTTTCTATGATTATAAGGCGCAAAAGAATGGCGTGTTATCTTTAGATGATAAAACTGGGCAAACTGTTTGGAGATCTGAGAAATTTGATAAACGCATAACAGATTTAATTATCCATCAAGATAGAACGGTTTTTGTAGGCGATGGTGATGAATTTTATTCGTATGATATTGAAACGGGAAAGCAACTTTTCGACGTAAAACATAATGATGCTAAAGTTGGTAAGGCTACAGATGTAATTAATTTTGGAGATAATGTAGTGGTACTATCTGAGAAGGGACTAGCAAGCTATAAAAAAGAAGATGGTAAAAGAAATTATGCTACCGAAAAAATAAGAGGAGTTGATTATTTCTATCATATCGGTGATAATTATTTTTTACGAGATCAACGGAATTCTAAAAACATAATATATGGTATTGATATGACCAATGGTGAAACCAAAGGAAGTGTACAATCAAAAGGCAGAGGTGGAAATCCAAGATATGGTGATGGCATAGATATTACCGCCGATGGTGAATTTATTTTTGCCTTTAAAAATAAAAAAGTAGAGAAAATTAAGGTTAACAACTAGTTGTGCAAGCAACATTGTTTATGGTTCGGTTGCAGGTTTACCTGCAGCCGTTTTTTAGTGTGCCGTCATTGCGAGGCACGAAGCAATCTCAATGTATGAAAAAATTTCTCTTTTGTTGTTTGATTTTTCCAATTTTTGTTCAAGCACAACAAATACAATATGCGGCTAAAGTATTAAAATATACTTCAGATTTAGGAGGAAAACAAAATAGTGTAAAACGAATTTTAGGTATTCCTGATGCTTTTCCGCAAGGTGGACCAAGCGCCAATGCTTGGGTTTCTAAAGAGGCCTTGGGTAGTGCTTACGTTGATGTTGAGTTTGAACAAGCCCAAACTGTTAAACAAATTGCAGTATTCGAAAATTTAAATGCAGGCTGCGTAACTAAAATAATGGTTGCAGATGCATCTGGTAAATTTCACACCGTACTCAGGAAAAGAAGAGAGTACATGAGTTATGGATGGCGTCAAAAATACAACACCGATAGAACATATTATTTTAGTAAGAAAAGACGTAAAATTGAAAAAGCACCGGATGTTGCTTTTAATGCAGATATAGAATATTTCTTTCTTGAACAGCCAGAAAGTAATGTTAAAATCGTAAGAGTTGAATTTAATTTTGCCTTAAAGCCAGGTCAAAAGCAAATCGATGCAATTGGCATATCTGACAGTGAAGATCCAATAGTGCCGCAAATAAATAAAATGTTTGACTCAGAAACATTGGCGAATGCAGAGAGATTCATTTATGTAGAGAACGAACAATACAACCTGAGTTCTCCATTTATACTGAATGATGAATTTTTCTATACACTTGGCGCTACAGATCAGCTCAGCGAAGTACATGCCGTGAATTTAACTAATCCTAAAGAAATTATCGACGTAACCAAGAAAATCAGAAATGATAAAAAATTGAACTACATTTTAGGTTATGTGCCGCAAACAAAAACTATTTTAATGGGTAGCGAATATAAATATCGGATTGATGGAGACGCCATAGGTTTTGATTTTTTTAACTTTAACGAAGGAGTTTATAGCTATCAGAAACCTTTAAAAGTAACCGCTTATGCTAATTATGGAGATTTTGCAGATGCTTTTTTAACGCAAGATGGACAGCATATTCTATTTGGAATTGAATCTGATTTAACCATGGGGGGCTTCGACTTATACTTTAGCACCCCGAAAGACGATGGTACATTTGGTTACCTACAAAACATGGCAAAAGGATTAAATACTGCGGCCGACGAAACTAATCCCTTTTTATTGAGCGATAACAAAACCCTAATTTTTGCCAGTAATGGCTACAGTGGATATGGCGATTTTGACCTCTATGTGAGTACACGATTAGATGATACTTGGAAAAATTGGTCAACCCCCAAAAATTTAGGGCCAAAAGTAAATGGGCAAAGTTTTGATACAAATCCTTACTACCACGAGAAAGAAGAAGCGTTATATTTTGTTTCCTTGCGAGATGGGCTTTCTACCATTCAAAAAATTAAAATTCCGTTATCTCAATTAACCGGAACGAAATAGGTGTTTTTTGTATATTTGTAAAAAACAAAGAACATGAAAGAGATTTCGGTACAAGAATTAAAACAAAAAATTGATAATAAAGAAGATTTCCAGCTTATTGATGTTAGAGAAACATTTGAGTATGAAACCTCAAATCTTGAAGGAGAAAATATTCCATTGGGAGGTATTTTAATCGAAACAGAAAAAATTGCTACCGATAAACCTGTTATTGTTCAATGCCGCAGCGGAAAGCGAAGTGCTGCCGCGATTATGCAGTTAGAACAATTACATGGGTTTGATAATTTATATAACCTCAAAGGCGGAATTTTAGCATGGCAAGAAGCGTTTGATCCAAATATGCCTGTTTACTAATTAATGGGTAAAAAAATTGCGCTAAACGTATTTTATAATTTAATACTTATCCTATCGGTTATTGGGATGGGTTGGGCTTTTAAAAATGATAGCCTTTTAATTGTTGCCTTTTTTGCCGCTACTTTTACGGCTGTACTTTATTTTAAAATACAGCTGCTAAAAAGTTTTAAAAAGTAAATTCTCATAAAATTAGAATAAATCATCACCAACACCAGTAAGCCCCAACCCTGGTATATCGCTTAAAACATATCTTCCGTTTTCGAGCAAAGGCGCATCAAAAGGATTATTAGTTGTTAACCAAGGGCCATCTAAATCGGCCCAATCGCAAAGTGGCGCCAAGGCGATGCCGGCAAGGGTAGCAATCGAAGTTTCGCTCATACAACCAATCAAAACTTTCATTCCAAAACTTTTGGCCTTCATAATCATTTGATGCCCCTCGTACATTCCACAACTTTTCATCAGCTTTACATTGATGCCATGATAAGCGCCTTTTAAGCTGTCCATATCTGCTAAGCGTTGTACCGCCTCATCGGCTAAAATAGGTATCGGACTACGCTCGGTTAACCAAGCGTTGCCATCCAAATTATGCTTATCCATGGGTTGCTCAATCAGCAGTACACCCTGATCATGTAACCAATAAATCATATCAATGGCTCGTTTCCGGTCTGCCCAACCCTGATTTGCATCCACAAATAGCGGTAAATGAGTTATACTTCTAATGGTTTGAATTAATTCTTTATCATTTTCACGACCTAATTTTACTTTAATTACTTTAAATGCTTGGGCATCTTTAAGTTTTTCTCTGATTACTTCAGGCGTATCAATCCCAACGGTGTAGGAAGTAAGCGGCATTTTTTTAGGATCTGCGCCATAAATCGAATAACAAGGTTTGTTTATAATTTTACC
>JACMOW010000216.1 GCA_014377775.1 Pedobacter sp.
ATTGGATGAAGTAATTGAGTGCTACAACATCTCAGGCGAGTTCGATTTTATGCTGAAAGTAGTAGCAGAAGACATGAACGCCTACTACGATTTTCATGTAAACAAATTAAGCTCAATTGAAAACATGGGTAATGTGCAGAGCGTATTTGTAATGGGAGTAATTAAGGAAACGCATAGGGTAGTGTAAATAAATTTTAACCTTGGGGACATTCTTCATTTATAGTTTAAGTAAATTTTTAGCAGCAGCAGTTGGTTGGCTGTCAGGCTTTTGTATTTTTCATTAAACTTTTGTATACTTGCTACAAATCAAACTAATTCATTCAAACAAGTACCATGAAAAAATTTATCGGGCTACTATTGGCATTTTCGGGCTTCGTTATGTATTCGTGTAGTAACAACCAATCGCAAATTACGGAGCCGGGCACTAATCTTACAAAAGACAGTTTAATAAAGAGGGGTGAATACCTGGTGATTACAATGGGCTGCGAAGACTGTCATTCACCAAAAAAGATGAGTCCCCAGGGTCCGGTGCCGGATCATGATTTAATGCTGTCGGGGCATCCTGCATCTATGCCGTTACCCGTGATTGATGCAGCAGCTTCAAAAAACTGGTTACTGTTTAATCAGGGTTTAACTGCATTTGTGGGTCCGTGGGGTACATCGTATGCTGCCAATATTACCAGCGATGATAGTGGAATCGGCAAATGGACCGAAGCGCAATTTTTTACTGCAATCAGGCAGGGAAAATCTAAAGGCATGGTTAATGGACGGGACATATTACCCCCAATGCCATGGCCCAACTTTGCCCGGTTAACGGATACTGACCTTAAGTCTATTTTTTACTTTTTACAGTCTACAAAACCAATCAGTAATGTAGTTCCTTCTCCCGGGCCACCACAGGGTATGCTGGGCATGAAATAGAAGATCATTAAAAACAATAACAGCAAAAACCGGGTGTTCTATGCACCCGGTTTTTGCTGTTATACATCATAAATTAAAAGTTGTTCCTGAGAAAAAATATAAAGCTAGGTTTCCTTTAATGAGCTTAAAAAGGGGATCATCAATACCAATTGCAGGATCAATAAAAAAATAAGGATGATAAAGAGCGAATTCTGAAGTTGCTTATCCTTCTTTCGATCTTTACTATGGGTTGTAGCAATATTTGCATAGGTGAAGTAAAAAAAGTCGGTTGGCCTGGTGCTATTTGTTTCTATTCGCTTGTAAACAATAAACTTAACTATTAAAACAACGGGCACGAGAACACCGAGGATAATAAAATTATTTATTATGAAATGAATAAGATTATCAAGCATAGCAAACTAAAAAGTTTATTTCGACGCAAATTTAGGTGAAAGTAAATATTGAATTATATAACGCATGGGTATTAATTGGTATTGCGAATCGCAACATGTCAGCAGTTAAAAAAAGAAATACGGGGATCGAAGACGAGCTGCTATAGTATAAGATTTATTATCAGCACTCAATATGATCTATACTGATTCGTATAAAAAAAATTATTTCTAACACTTTGAGCAAATAAAAAAGCTGCTCCTTTCGAAGCAGCCTTATAACAAACCCCCCGGTTTATTGTACTAAAATGTTGGTAGTTAATTTTACCAATTTGGATTGTAACACTACGTGATAAACACCTTTTGTAACATGCTGTGGCATTTCTAACTGAAGGTTTTGTGTGGTGCCATCAGTTAAAATATTTTTAGAAACTACCACCTGGCCATTGCTGTTAATAACACTTAAGCTATAGGTGCCGGCCTGTATTACACTTAACGCAACAGTAATTACTTTATTGCTATTTACAAAAGCCGAAAACTGCCTTGTGCTTCCATCAAACTGAAGAGTAACAACCCGGCTATATGTTTTTTCTCCTCTTTCGTTTATAAGTAACCGGTAATAGTTGGCACCTTTTAATGGTAACCTGTCGTTAAAGGCATAGCTGCTGGCAACGGGTGAGTTCTTTGCTTTAACAGTAGCAATATTGCTATAACTTATTCCATCGTTAGACCTTTGCAACTGGTAATCGTCAATATTACTTTCCTGTGCAACCGACCATGCAAGGTTAACGGCGTTACCAGATTTAGCGGCTTTAAAATCGGTTAATTTAACTGGCAGAACATTGCTGGTAAATGTAAAATAGCTGGTGATTGTATATGGGTTATAACTTGCCGCCGAAGCATTGCGGCTGTAATTGTTAAATGGATCGCCGAATGCTTCATTTGACCGCGAGGCGGACTGCCCTATATAATTTCCAACAAATTTAAAATTTAGACTTCCGCTGAGCCCAATATCTGCCTTGGCAATTTTTTGGGTATACTGAGGCGCAGAGTTGGTGCCTGAAGGTTCAATGGTAAAATTGGTACCTTCCTGTATGAGCGTTACACCATAAATATTTATAAAGTAGAAAAATTTGCCACCGTCCTTATCAAAGGTAATGGCGCCATCAGGCAAAAAGTCTGCGGGAAAATTAAGGATGGATCTACCTTTTTGTGGATGGTGACCCGCCGTAGCAGCAAGGTACTTGTCGGTGCTGCTGCCGGAAAGACTTGATGTAGAATTGATGCCTCCGCTTTGTACATCAATATAAAAAACAATCAGGCTGTCAAATAGTCCCGGGCCTCTTGTAAGAATAAACGATACCGAATCCACGGTCTCTTTAATTGAAAGTTTGCCTTTTCCTACGGCTCCACCAAATTGGTCTTGTAGGTTTCCGTCGTAATTGCGAATAGTCTGGTTAAACCCGTTTAAAGCACATAAAATAAAAATTGAGCATAAAAATGTTCTCATGAATTAAATTTTAAAAATTATAAAGACGGTTTATAATGTTTTAAGTTAGGCTGAATTGTAAATGTGACGGATTTTATTAAAGTGGACAATACATAAAATGTAGTATTCGTTTCAATTAAACGTAAAAATCTCATCCTGAAAATATTAAACTTTGTATATCAAAGAAATGATTTTCCATAAAAAATTTTACACGGATGAATATCAAGGTTATAGCATTTGACGCAGATGATACACTTTGGGTGAATGAACCATACTTTCAGGAAATTGAACGTATGTTTTGCGAGTTGCTGGAAGATTTGATGCCACAGCATACAACCGCCAGGGAATTGCTTTCTACAGAAATTAATAATTTGCCTCTTTATGGGTATGGCATAAAAGGTTTTATACTCTCCATGATTGAGACAGCTATCGTATGCAGCGGTAAAACCATAAGTATAGATGTAATTGAAAAGATTTTGGACTATGGTAAACAACTTTTAAACCGCCCTATTGAATTACTCGACGGAGTGGAAGAGGTATTACTTGCACTGAAAGACAAGTACCGGCTGGTAGTTGCAACCAAAGGCGATCTTTTAGACCAGGAGCGTAAGCTTAAAAATTCAGGTATCGAACACCATTTTCATCATATAGAAATTATGTCGGATAAAGGAGAAAATGATTACCTGAAACTGATTAAGCACCTGGACATAAAGCCGGAAGAATTTTTAATGATTGGCAATTCCATAAAGTCCGATGTATTGCCGGTTATAAATATAAATGGCCATACTATTCATGTTCCATACCATACTACATGGGCGCACGAACGGGTAGAGTATAAAATTGATAACCCTCGTTTTAAGGAGGCAAAAAATATAAGAGAAGTATTGGAGTTGATTAATTAGGCTAAAGCGCTTTGGGC
>JACMOW010000028.1 GCA_014377775.1 Pedobacter sp.
ATATTTCCTGCTTATTACACAATTATCACTTCTGATAAGGACGATAGCACGATAGATTATGTGAACTTTATGGGTGGTAAATTTGTAAACTCTGCTTTGTACAGCTATGCAATGTCCTTTGCTTTCTTAATTATCGCCTTAATTTCACCCATACTATCTTCTATAGCCGATACACGCGGAAATAAGAAAATTTTTATGCAAATTTTCACCTATATAGGTTCATTCGCTTGTTGTGGATTATTTTTTTTCAAAATAGAAACGCTAGAAATAAGTGTGGTCTTACTTATTTTTGCTGCCATTGGTTTCTGGGGTAGTTTGGTTTTTTATAATTCCTATTTACCAGAAATAGCGAGTATTAGTGAGCAAGATAAAGTAAGTGCGAAAGGCTTCACCTATGGCTATATAGGAAGTATTATTTTGCAGATCATTTGTTTTGTTTTTGTTTTTAAGCCAGATTGGTTTGGCATTGTTGATGGATCTATCCCAGCACGTTTATCATTTTTAATGGTAGGGGTTTGGTGGATGGTTTTTGCTCAAATTCCTTTTAAAAACCTGCCGAAGGGAAGTCCTAACTTTAAAGCAGAAAAAGGTAACGTGATAATGAGTGGTTTTAAAGAATTTAAAAAAGTTTGGGCTAATGTAAAACAAATGCCATACTTAAAGCGGTTTCTTTTTTCTTTCTTCTTTTATTCCATGGGCGTACAAACCGTAATGTTAGTGGCTACCATTTTCGGAGAGAAAGAATTGAATTTGCCAACAGAAAAGCTAATTGCTACGATTCTATTACTTCAAATTGTGGCTATTCCTGGAGCCATGTTAATGTCGTACCTCTCTTCAAAAAAGTATGGTAACATTAACGTTTTAATAGGGGTGGTGATAATTTGGATAGGTGCTTGTGTTGCTGCTTATTTTATTCATACCGAATATCAGTTTTATGCGTTGGCCGGAGTGATCGGATTAATTATGGGCGGAATTCAATCTCTATCAAGGTCCACCTATTCTAAATTTTTGCCTCAGGATAGTCCAGATCATACTTCTTATTTTAGTTTTTACGATGTAACCGAAAAAGTGGCCTTAGTTTTTGGAATGTTTAGTTTTGGTTATATCGAAGAGATTACAGGAAGTATGCGTAATTCTGTTATCGCATTAGCGCTGTTTTTCGTTTTAGGATTGCTATTTTTGCTTTTTGTTAAAAAGGTAGCGCCTAAAACTGTTAATGCTAAAACTTATTCATGAAGATAGAATTATTTATTCCCTGTTTTGTAGATCAATTATATCCAAAAACTGCATTTAACACAGTTAAATTATTAGAAAAGGCTGGATGTGAGGTGAGTTATAACGCAAAACAAACGTGTTGCGGTCAGCCAGCGTATAATGCAGGTTATTGGGAAGAAGCCAAAGAAATTGGCAATAAGTTTTTAAATGATTTTTCATCGGCTGATTATATTGTAGCGCCATCCGCCTCTTGTGTTGGAATGGTAAAAAATGGTTACAACGATTTATTTACCAATACCATGGTTCACAACACTTGTAGAGCCGTTCAGGGAACTATTTTTGAATTATCCGATTTTTTGGTCAACGTTTTAAAAAGAGATTATTTTGGGGCCGAGCTTGATGGTAAAGCTGTTTATCACGACTCTTGCAGTGGTTTGCGAGAATGTAAAATTAAGGAAGAACCCCGTCAGTTGCTGTCAAAAGTACATGGTTTAGAAATGGTTGAAATGATAGATACTGATATGTGTTGTGGTTTTGGAGGAACATTTGCCATTAAATTTGATGCCATTTCATCGGCTATGGCCGAACAAAAGGTAAATAATGCTTTAGCTATGGAGGCCGAATATATCATTTCTACAGATCTATCTTGCTTAATGCACTTAGATGGGTATATCGAAAAAAATGGCATTCCCCTAAAAACCATGCACCTTGCTGATGTTTTGGTAAATGGGTGGCTTGATTAGGCGCATCGTCTATTTTCAATTTCTTTTTTTTGTAAAACTATAGTGATACAAAGAAATTAACCTTTTTTAACATATTTATCTCAAAAACTAAGGTAAATTTGTAGTATCAAAACATTTATAAAATGAAAAAAATATTTATGGCCTTTATTGGCTTATTTACATTAACGATAGCTGTTCAGGCGCAAAAAAAAACATCTGGCGCCATACAGTTCGAAACCACTATTGATCCTGCTGCAATTGCAACTGCCAATGGGATGCAGCTAACTGAAGAGATGAAAATGCGAATGCCAAAGTCTGTGAAAGCTAATTTTGAGTTATTATTTACCGCAACCAACGCAAGTTATATGCCCGTTGTAGAAACTGAAGATAGTAATAGTAATGGTGGCGGCGGAGGAATGGGTCGTATGATGATGCGCTTCGGCGGTGCTGGAGGTGCTAGAGAATATTACTACTCTTTTGCAGATCAGAAATTGGTTGAAGTTTTTGATGTAAGCGATACAAGTTATGTGATGCAAAGTAAGCTAGCCGTAGCTAACCCTCCTAAAATGAATATGGGTGGTGCACAAAGACAAGGTGGCAATGCGCCAACTCAGAGTGCTGTTCAGTTTTTGCCTGGTTTGCCTACCTTAGAAGTGGTTAAAACAGATGAAACAAAGAAAATTTTAGGTTTTAACTGTAAAAAAGTAATTATAAAATCTACTCGTAAAGCTAAAATATTAGATATGGATAAAGATATTACAGATGAAACTGGGGTTTGGTACACTACTGATTTAGGTTTCAATTTCTCTCCAAACCCTAATATGTGGACAGAAGGAACAGTTTTAGCCTTAGAGAATAGAGGGAATAACATTATGGCTACAAGCATTGAATACCGAGGTGTGAGTACAAAAGATGTGATGGCGCCAAAAAAAGCATTGCCAATTACGCAAGAAGAATATCAGAAAAAAATGGAAAACATGATGAACAGGATGAGGGGAATGGGTAATAATAGAGGTGGGAATACTGGCGCAGCTAGACCGATTGTTATCAATTAACATTTTCTATTTTTAATTTTAAGTCCCGGCTAAAAGTCGGGACTTTTTTGTTTTAAATCTCTATCTTTGCGCTTCAAAATCACGTAGTAGGTGATTAATTAATTATTTTTTTTTAAATTCTAAATCATAGTTGTAGATGATTGATATTACTTTACCTGACGGTTCTACTCGTCAGTACGAAAAGGGCATAACAGCCCATCAAATTGCCTTATCCATTTCGGAGGGCTTAGCAAGAAATGTTTTAGCAGCAGAAGTGAATGGAGAAATCTGGGATTCATCACGTGCTATCGAAGCTAATTCGACTGTAAAACTATTAACTTGGAATGATACTGCTGGTAAAGCTACATTTTGGCAC
>JACMOW010000029.1 GCA_014377775.1 Pedobacter sp.
AAATACATCCCGCTCACAATATATGCGGGCAAAAAGAAAGTTGAATAGTTTATTAGAAATGAAAGGAGTAGCAAGATGAGCAATAAATTAGAAGGATTTGTAAAAGACAACAAAAAAGCATTTGAAGCAAAGGGACCGTCAGATGAATTGTGGGGACGTATTGAGGCAGAGTTAGATAAAAAAAAACAATCGCATTCAAAAAAAATTAAATTATATCAGTGGATGAGTATTGCTGCTTTACTAGCGGTGAGTTTAGGTATTTACTCCTCTTATAATTATAACCAGGTGAACTATGAAATTGCTGTTGCCGATATAAATGCAGATTATGGAAAAAAAGCAGTTCATTTTGCAAGCTTAATTGAAGAGAAAAGAGATAGCCTACAACTCTACGCTAAAGAAAACCCCAATCTGTTTAAAAAGTTTGTAAGCGATTTGAAGAAGCTTGATCAAGATTATGAAGAGCTTAAAAGAGAGTTGCAAACGAGTCCAAATCCAGAAACCGTGGTAAGTGAAATGATGAAGAATCTAGAAATTCAAGCGAATATTTTAAGTAAACAATTGTCGATTATCGACCAGGTCAATCAATATAGAAAGGAGAACACAATATGAAAGTGTTAATTTTAAGTATTTCGAGCATGTTGCTGTTTGCGATACAAGTTAATGCGCAACAAACTCCGCCAAGTCCACAGCCAGTGGTAACAATAGCCAATACCTTTGCCTCGCATGTAACAACTAACGTGGTAGCAGGTCCCGAAATACATGTAAAAATAGATACAAAGCAAACTGAACACCAACAAGATCTCGAGCCACAAAAAGTTAAAAATTTTACTAAAACGTTTACTTTGGATAAGAATGACAAGATTAACCTATTCAATGAATATGGCGCCATCACCATTAAAACATGGGAAAAGAACGAAATAAAAGTAGATGCAGAAATTAGGGCGTTTGCAAACACAGATAATGAAGCCCAAAAATTGTTAGATATTGCTTCAATTAATGCCTCAAAGGCGGGCGATGAAATCTCTTTTATTACAGATATTGATAACAAAAACAATTGGAAGTTTAACGGAAAAAAGAGAGAAGTAAAAGTATTTATGACCGTTTACATGCCCTCTACAAATGTGTTAAAAGCAGCCCAAGAATACGGAAATATTGTGATAGGCGATTACAGTGGAGCAACTACACTAACTGTAGAATATGGCTCATTAACTACTGGTGCCTTAAAAAATAGCAATAATGTAATTCGTGTGGAGTACGGAAGTGCCGCGATAAAAAGCCTGAACCAAGCAAAGATAGATACCGAATATGGTAGCGGAATTACCATTGGATCTGCCGGTGCTTTAACCATTAATGCAGAGTATACCAATGTTAAAATTGGAAGTCTGAAAGGTAAAACCACTGTAAACCTAGAGTATGGAAAATTAACCGCTGACGAGGTGAGCGATAGCTTTACAATAAACGCCGAGTATAGCACAATTAGTTTAGGGTTTAATCCCAATTTTAGATCATCGCTTAATGTAGCTACCAATTATGGTTCATTTAAATACGGGGAAAATGTTAATGTAAAGAGACAAAACTTGGGCAACGAAGACCGCTATTCTTCTAATAGAAGGTACACAGGCGACATTGGTAAAGGAGATAATAGAGGAGGGGAGAGTGTTACCGTTCGTTCAGAATACAGCACCATCATTTTCAAATAAAAAAACTAAACAAATAAACGGCAAGCCTGTTGAGTAAAGTCAATGGGCTTTTTTTATCTTCGCCTATTATATTTTAATTATGGATTTTTTAGCCACACCCGAAGCCTGGATCTCTCTATTAACGTTAACCATATTAGAAATCGTTTTAGGGATAGATAATATTGTGTTTATCTCCATACTATCTGGAAAATTACCCGAAAACCAACAGAAAAAAGCGCGTCAGCTCGGCCTCGCCTTGGCCATGATTACCCGTATTTTACTTTTATTATCGTTAAGTTGGGTAATGGGATTAACTTCATCATTATTTAATATGGGCGATTGGATTGGTGTTACTAGTGGGGAGTGGTTAGATAAATTAGCCATTTCTGGCCGAGATTTAATCTTATTAACTGGAGGATTATTTTTAATTTATAAAAGTACGCATGAAATCCACAATAAATTAGAAGGTGATGAGGAAACTGAAGGAAAAGGTAAAGTGCATTCTTTTGTAGGCACAATTGTGCAGATCTTAATTCTTGATATAGTATTCTCTTTAGATTCGGTAATTACTGCCATTGGTATGGCCGATCATATCGAAATTATGATCGCTGCGGTAGTTATTGCCGTAATTGTAATGATGATTTCGGCGAGTGCTATTAGTAGTTTCGTAAACAACCATCCAACGGTTAAAATGTTAGCCTTGTCCTTTTTACTATTAATCGGTGTTTCGCTGTTGGCAGAAGGTTTAGACCAACATATTCCGAAAGGATATGTTTATTTTGCGATGGCATTTTCGGTATTGGTAGAGATGTTAAACCTTAAAATGAAAAAGAACCGTAAAAAACCGGTTAAGCTTAGAAATGTTCCGAAAGAGGATTAAAGCATTAAGAAGAATTGATCATATAAAAGGGAGCCGTTTTTGCTTTTTTAATATTATGGTAATTAGTTAATGCAACTATGTTAACCGGTTTAATAAAACACCCTGCTATCATTTTAAAATAATAATACAGGACACGGTAATTAAAAAGGAACATCAATAACGTCGAGGTTGTAAGCGTAAACTCATGGTACAAAAAAAAGCGCTTAATAAATAAGTTTATCTATTTCATCAAGCCGTTGCGAAAAGCTACTTTTGAGGTATGATTACTTTTTCAGAAGCTAGCCTGTCCGAGCTTTCCATCCATCGAATAGGCAATAAACTACAAGATGAATTTTATGTGCTGTCGGAAAATTCGATGCACATAAAAGATGAAATGCTAAATCAACTGTTGCTGCAATACTTTCTCTTACCTTACGAAAAGGTGAACGAAATTTATCGTTTGGCGCATCCCAACAACGATTTGAATTTGAATGAAGTTTATCATTTTGCAGCGCAAATATTCGAAAATGGAGCTGTTTTTCATGAAAACAGCAAAAAGCTAGCGACTTATCTGTACGAAATTTCCAATCACCCCAAAATAAAATCTGGAGAATTATATGTGGTTTTCTTTGAGAATGTACAAATTGAAGGCGATTTACACGACGCCATTGGTATTTTTAAATCCGAAACCAAAGAAAGCTATTTAAAGGTTTATCCAGAACAAGGCGGATTTGGATTAAGCTATGAGCAAGAAGCGATTAACATTAGCAAGCTCGATAAGGGCTGTTTAATTTTTAATACCGATGCAGCCGAAGGTTATAGGGTTGCGGTAATCGATCAAACTAACCGTAGTGTGGATGCGGTGTATTGGAAAGATGAGTTTTTAAAGCTTAAAATCAGAAACGATAATTACAATCAAACGCAAAATGTTTTAGGCGTGTATAAAAGCTTTGTTACCCAACAATTGGATGATGATTTCGAGATTTCTAAAACGGATAAGATAGACCTGCTTAATCGATCAATGAAATATTTCAAAGAGAAAGAAAGCTTTGATATGGATGAATTTTCGAACGAAGTGATTGCAAATAAAGAAGGGATTGAGTCGTTTAAAAATTATAAAAAGAATTATGAGGAGGAGTTTGATACTACGATTGCCGATACCTTTGATATTTCTGATGCCGCAGTAAAAAAGCAAGCTAAGACATTTAAAAGCATTTTGAAATTGGATAAAAACTTCCACATTTACATCCACGGCAATAAGGATTTGATTGAAAAGGGTTTCGACGATAATAAATCGTTGAATTATTATAAAGTTTATTTTAGGGAGGAACAATAAGGACGGTATTGGATTTGTATTTTAACTTTTAAACCATTAGTTTTAAAGATTATGAACGAATTACCCAAACAAAACAGCATCTTTAAAGTAATAGGCGCGTCATCATTAGGAACCTTAATTGAGTGGTACGATTTCTATATTTTTGGAAGCTTAGCCAGCATTATCGGCGCACAGCTTTTTCCTGCTGATGCAGGTGCTTCTGCATTAATAAATACATTGGCCATATTTGCCGCAGGTTTTATCGTTCGCCCTTTCGGTGCTTTATTTTTTGGCCGCTTAGGCGATCTTATTGGAAGAAAATATACCTTTCTTTTAACCCTCGTACTGATGGGGGGCTCCACCTTTCTAATTGGAGTAATTCCATCCTATTCAAGTATAGGATATGCCGCACCTATTTTAGTGCTCATTTTACGCTTAATTCAGGGGTTAGCTTTAGGTGGCGAATATGGGGGCGCCGCTACTTATGTTGCAGAGCATGCGCCGAAGGGAAAACGTGGATTTTTTACGAGTTGGATTCAAACTACCGCTACATTAGGGTTGTTTTTATCATTGGGCATTATTGTTTTAGCAAAAAATATAATTGGCGCCGAGGCATTTGCTGATTGGGGCTGGAGAATTCCATTCTTGCTCTCTATTTTATTGGTTGGTGTTTCCATCTACATCCGATTAAAAATGCATGAGTCGCCAATGTTTACAAAGCTTAAAACAGAAGGAAAGATCTCTAAAAACCCATTAAAAGAAAGTTTTAGTAAGAAGGGTAATTTTAAAATGGTATTACTTGCTCTTTTTGGCGCAACAATGGGCCAAGGCGTAATTTGGTACACCGGACAGTTTTATGCACAGTCGTTTATAGAAAATACCTGTAAAGTCGATTTTAACGATTCGAGGTATATTTTACTTTGGGGAATTGCCTTTGCTACACCTTTCTTTGTTGTTTTTGGGTCGTGGAGTGATAAGGTGGGTCGAAAATGGATTATGCTAACAGGAATGTTATTAGGCATTGTTTTCTATCGACCAATTTATCAAGTGTTTATCGATCAAACGGATGTAAGCAATGTAGAGATAGGTATGATTAAAACAGCGGAAACACCTATTATTACGAAAATTGCCATTCACAACGGAGCTGATAATTTAATAAATACGTCTAGTAAATTTAATCTGGTAGATGGATCATCCTTTGTAAAATTGGAAGTAGATACGGTTTATTCAGATGTAAACAAGGAAATAGGTCATGCTCCCACCGTTTATAAAGATAAGAAATTGAGTACACCCGTATTTTGGATTTTTGTAGGTCTTGTGTTCTTCCAGATTTTACTGGTAACTATGGTTTATGGGCCAATCGCGGCGTTCTTGGTAGAGTTATTTCCAACAAAAATTAGATACACTTCAATGTCGCTGCCTTATCATGTTGGTAATGGTGTTTTTGGTGGATTAGTTCCATTTATTGCGACTTTAATTGCAAGCTTTCCAGGTGCCACACCCCTTTCGGGCCTATGGTATCCGATAGGTATTGCCACGTTAAGCTTTATTATAGGTGCGATATACCTTTCGAATAAAACAGATGAAAATGTTAACGATTAATTAAAAAAAAATGAAAGCATTAAAAAAAGCATTAGGTATCGTTTGGATTATTCTTGGTCCAGCCGCCGTTATATTTATGTTTATTCAAGCTTGGGACAAGGTTAAAAATTCTCCTGAAGGGATCGCTCAAACGAATACTGCATTACAATGGGGCATTATTTTACTTGTTTTTATTCCAATTGCAATAGGGCTTGTTATTTTTGGTCGTTATGCCTTATCTGGAGAATATGAAAAGTTACCAGAAAACTCGGAAGAGCTTTAAATATTACAACACCCTAAGCAATAACCCCTTTAAATATTCTCCTTCTGGAAAGGATAAACGAACGGGGTGGTCTTCAGGCTGAGAAAATTGTTTAATTACTTGAACCTCTTTTCCTGCATCAAGAGCTGCCCAAGCAATAATCTGCTTAAAGGTTTCAATATCTACTGCGCCTGAGCATGAAAATGTTGCCAAAAGTCCACCATTTTCTAGTAGCATTAAAGCTAATCGATTTAGATCTTTATAGGCACGAGCTGCACGATCTACTGCCGAACGCGACGGGGCATATTTTGGTGGATCGAGTATAACAATATCGAATTTTTTGCCTTCTTCTTTAAAAATACGCAGCTGCTTATTTACATCCGATTGAATTTCAATATGTTCATTTTTATTGAATTTATTCAGGACGAGGTTTTGCTTTAGCGTTTCAATCGCCAAAGCTGAACTGTCTACACTAGTTACCATTGTTGCTCCATTTTTAAATGCATTTAAGCTAAATCCGCCACTGTAACTAAAACAATCGAGTACACTTTTCCCCTTCGCATATTCAGCTAAAATTCTTCTATTGTCTCGCTGATCGCAATAGAACCCTGATTTTTGTCCCTCGGCGATATTGATATGATACGTAATCCCATTTTCCTTAACTGCAATAAATTCGGCTGGCGCCTCTCCCCAAAGCAATCCATTTTCTGCAGTAATTCCTTCATGCGTTCTTGCGGTAGCATCGCTTCGGTCGAAAATACCTTTAGGCTTTAGTACTTTACTTAGAATATCAATAATGGTTCCTTTTACAGTTTCAATACCAGTACTCAAAATCTGAACCGAAAGAAAATCGGCATATTTATCTACAATTAAACCTGGTAAAAAATCAGCCTCACTAAAAATTAACCGATAAGCATTAGTTTCCTTATTTGATAAAAGATGCGCTCTTAAAGCAATTGCAGCATTAATTTTTTGTGCATACCAATCCTCATTTATAACTTTAGTTTCATCCCACTCCAATAAACGAACAGCAACACGAGATTGGTTATTGAAATAGCCATACGCTAAAAATTCGTTACTTGCATTGATCACCTTAACCACATCACCATTTTCTGGAGTACCCATAATTTTCTCTAACGCACCAGAAAACACCCAAGGATGACGTTGTAAAACTGCTTTTTCTTTCCCTTTTCTAAGTTTGATCTCTACCATGGCGTAAAGGTAGTAAAAACTATAAGGGAATGGGAAATGGAGAATTTGTTATTCTTTCGTATTTTTGTGCTTAAACAACAAACATGGGAGAAATTACTTGGGCTGACTTTGAAAAAATAGAGCTCCGAATTGGAACCATAATCGAGGTTTTCGATTTTCCAGAAGCACGCAAACCTGCGTTTAAGTTAAAGGTAGATTTTGGTGATTTTGGCATAAAGATGAGTAGCGCACAAATTACCAAACATTATAAAAAGGAGGAGCTAAAAGGACGCCAAATTGCTGGAGTACTCAACTTTCCAAAAAAGCAAATTGGCAAATTCATGAGCGAATTTTTGGTTACTGGATTTGCTGATGAAAATGGAGATATTGTATTAACAACGATTGACAGAAAAGTACCAAATGGAAGTAAATTAATTTAAAATGAGCTACTATAATTTCGAAGAAAATAAAAATGCAACAGACGAAGATGAGCATTTTATGCGGTTGGCATTAAATGAGGCTAAAAAAGGATTAGAGGAAAAAGAAATCCCGATTGGGGCAATTATTGTTTGTAATGGCAAGATTGTAGGCAGAGGTTATAATTTAACGGAACAATTAAATGATGTAACTGCTCATGCTGAAATGCAGGCATTTACTGCAGCATCTCAAACACTTGGAGGAAAATATTTAAAAAATTGCACGCTTTACGTAACCATAGAACCTTGCGTGATGTGCGCAGGCGCAAGCTATTGGACGCAGATAAGTAGGATAGTTTACGGTGCGAATGAAGAAAAAAGAGGGTTTACAAAAATAGATCAAAACATTTTGCATCCAAAAACGTTAGTTAAGAGAGGTGTTTTAGCTGAGGAATGCGGAACACTCATGACAAATTTTTTTAGGGATAAACGTAAAGAATTTGACAAATAATCGAATAAAACCTAACCTTTGTCCGTTATATTTGTACATTAACATTTTAAAACTTAAACAATAAAAATTATGGCTTTTGAATTACCTGCGTTATCGTATGCAACAGACGCATTAGAACCACATATCGATAAATTAACCATGGAAATTCACCATGGAAAACATCACCAAGCTTACGTTACTAACCTAAATAAGGCTTTAGAAGGAAAGCCAGAAGCTAGTGCTAAAATTGAGGATATTGTTAAAAATATTTCAAAGTATCCAGCTGCTGTGCGCAACAACGGCGGCGGTCATTTTAACCATTCTTTGTTTTGGGCAGTTTTAGGTCCGAATAAAGGGGGGGAGCCAACGGGCGATTTAGCTAAAGCAATTAATGAATGTTTTGGTTCTTTTGCCGATTTTAAAACTAAAATTCAAGATGCAGGAGCAACCCGTTTTGGTTCGGGTTGGGCTTGGTTAAGTGTAGGTGCAGATAAAAAGTTAGTGATTTCATCAACTCCTAATCAGGATAATCCTTTAATGGATGTTGCCGAAGTAAAAGGAACTCCAATTTTTGGAGTGGATGTTTGGGAGCATGCCTATTACTTAAAATATCAAAATATGCGACCTGCCTATTTAGCAGCAATCTGGAATGTTGTGAATTGGAATGCCGTTGCAGAACTTTATAAAAAAGCACTTTAACTATAATAATTGTATTTATAGGCCGCCTTACATTAATTTATAAGGCGGTTTATTTATGCTGATTTATTAGTATAATTCTCTAATTTTGAATAATCACATTTTTGGAGGGTATTAAATTAACGTATAAAGCAATGAAAAATTTAGTTTTAATTATAGTGTTGATTTTTGGGGCATTTTTTTCCAGCTTTGCGCAAAAACAACCCACCTCAGAAGAGTTGGCAAAGAAAAATATAGACGAGCTAGAAAAACGTTTAAAATTGAGTCCTACCCAAAAAAACGTGGTCTATAATTTCGCTTTTGAATTAGCTAAGGAACAATTATCCCTTTATAAAAAACAAGTAGCAAACGGCTATAATGATGAAGAAACAACCCGATATTATAAGTCTCAAAATGAAATCAATAAAAGTATAAAAGCGGTCTTAAAATCTGATCAAATTACTGAATATGAGAAAATTATAGAAGAGCGTTTAAACGGTATCGACCCTACAAAAAAGAAAAAGAAACTCAAAAAAGGAGAAGAAGAAGAGAAAGTAGTAGGTATTGAAGGGTTAAAAACAGGTATCCATTAAACCCCAATTATCGCCTTCTTTTTGTGTTGCTTCATTGGCTTCGGTATTATCGCTAATATTTCTTCCCGTAATGCATTAAGCATCCTTTTTTTAACAAAATTCTTATGTGTAACTAGGCTAATCTCCCTAACGGGTTCTGGTGATTTGAAATACCGTATTTTATTTAACTGTTTGCTATTTAAATCTTTAATAGCTAATTCTGGCAGTAACGTAGCACCATTATTTACATCTACCATTCTAATTAAAGTTTCTACACTCCCTGTGTTATAGATTAAGGATTGTAATCGGTTAGTTTTTGTGGACCGACAAATACTTAATACCTGAGATCGCATACAGTGACCTTCATTTAATAACCAAATGTTCTCGTCAGCCAAATCATCTACATCAATGGTTTTCTTTTTATAAAGTTTGCTATTCTTGCTAATGTAGCTTACAAAATTTTCGTAATAAAGCGGCGTTTCAATTATATTTAAATCCACCAAAGGCGTTGCCAATATCCCACAATCTATTACTCCAGTTTTTAAATGATGAATAATATCTTCGGTGGTATATTCCCAAATTACCAGCTTAAGATCTGGATATTTTTGTAGCATTTCGGCAATCACCTCAGGAAGTAAATATGGGGCTACGGTAGGTATAATGCCAATTTTTAATTCCCCGGTAATGTCATGCTGCTGACTATTAACCAGCTCTTTTATCTTTTGATTTTCCTGAAGAACGATTCTGGCTTGAACAATAATTTGTGATCCAATTTCTGTTGGTACTACAGGCTGCTTACTTCTATCAAATATTTTTACATTTAGAAATTCTTCTAGTTTTTGAATTTGCATGCTAAGTGTAGGTTGTGTAATAAAACACTTATCGGCTGCACTTACAAAGCTTCTATAGGTGTCTACCGCAACAATATATTCGAGTTGAACTAAAGTCATATAGTTAAAATTGATATTATAATGTAAAGATATAAATTTTAACTATTAAATTACAGCTCCAAAACGCAACCTTTTGACACATAAATTATATTGCGATCAAATAATAGCATTTATAAAAGACAACTGGTATAAAATTTGAATATAAATACGAACGCCCTTGTCAGATTTGTTAAACACATGGTTCAATATGTATTAGCCAACAATTAAACTGCTTGACTTAGAGCACTATCCGAATGGATATAAGTAACAGTAATTAATTGAATTTAAATTTTTTATCCTAACTTTGTACTACATGATATAATGCGACCTATGTATTGGTATATCTTAGTAAGATTTTGATTTAAAAAATAATAGAAGCAATCACATATTTCATTTTATGAGTAGAGTAAATAATTTAATTAAAATCTTTATCCTTATTGTTTCAGGTGCCTTTTCACTATTTCCTAAAATTGCGTTGGCTCAAAACATATTTGAAACTGGCCTAAGAATGAAAATGGATTCATTGATTTCAGAAAAAGGACCTAACAATGGGGGAAATCAGATTTTATTACCAAATAATAGTGTACAAAGCATCATGACTCCCACAGGTTGGGGTGGAGGTAACTCAACTTACCTTTTTGGAGTACTCGGTGGGGTATTTCCTGCAATGTATACAGACCCAAATAAAGGCGATTTGATATCGGCTGTGGGAATTAGTGGGGGTAATCCAAAAAAATATGTAAATGCTTCACTCAGCGTAAACATTACCAGAGTAACTGAGTTGCGCGATTTGTCTGTTAATTTAATATTGAGTAGGCATATTTTTAAAGGGG
>JACMOW010000217.1 GCA_014377775.1 Pedobacter sp.
CCGAAAAAAATATTCGTAAGAATTTAATGGAATGGGATGAAGCACAGCATTTTCCTATAGAAATATTTAAGCAATTGGGTGAACTGGGTTTGATGGGCGTTTTGGTTCCCGAAAATTACGGTGGTTCAGGCTTTGGTTATCAAGAATATGTAGATGTAATAGTAGAAGTTTCTCGAGTTTGCGGCTCGATAGGCTTATCACTTGCTGCCCACAATTCTTTATGTACAGGCCATATTTTAGCCTTTGGTAACGAAGAACAGAAACAAAACTGGTTGCCAAAATTAGCCACAGCCGAGTGGATTGGTGCTTGGGGTTTAACCGAAGCCAATACAGGCTCTGATGCGCTACGCATGACAACTACAGCAGTTTTGGACGGTAATGACTATGTAATTAATGGCGCTAAAAACTGGATTACCCATGGTAAATCTGGAGATATAGCTGTCGTAATGGTGCGAACAGGCGATGCAGGGAGTTCGAAAGGAATTTCCGCAATTGTAGTAGAACGTGGTACGCCTGGTTTTGCAGCAGGTAAAAAGGAAAATAAATTAGGCATGCGCGCTTCAGAAACTACAGAAATGATTTTCGATAACTGTAGGGTTCCAAAAGCTAATCTATTAGGTGCCGAAGGCGATGGATTTAAGCAGGCCATGAAAGTATTAGATGGAGGTCGGATTTCTATCGCAGCTCTATCTTTAGGGATTGCCAAAGGGGCTTACGATGCTGCTTTAGCCTATGCAAAAGAAAGACATCAGTTCGGTGTGCCCATTTCAAGTTTTCAGGCAATAAGCTTCAAATTAGCCGATATGGCTACCGAAATTGAGGCAGCAGAGTTATTGATCCGCCAAGCGGCAGATTTAAAAAATCGCCATTTACCTATGACTAAAGAATCGGCCATGGCCAAATACTATGCTTCTGAAGTTGCAGTAAGATGTGCCACAGAAGCGGTACAGATTTTTGGAGGTTATGGCTACACCAAAGATTTTCCAGTAGAGAAATTTTATCGCGACAGTAAATTGTGTACCATAGGTGAAGGAACTTCAGAAATACAGAAGATTGTAATTGCAAGAGAGATATTGAAGTAATCTATGGTTCTCTCATCGTAACTATACTATCTACCACATATTTGCTAAACCCTCTCCAGGGTAAGGTGCTTTTATATTCTTTGTAATGTAGTTCGAAGATTTTGCCACTGTTCGACATCATTTTTTCCGCTACTGCTTTGTCTGCTACAGAAAACTCAAATTCGTTAGATTGTACACTCCCAATTTGTCTAGATTTTATGCCCGATTGGATAAGTTTACCTTCGTAAGTTTTAAATACATATCCTTTTTTTACGATAAAGTTTAACTCCCCGGCTTTAACGCCTTCGCCAAATACGAAATAATAGCGATAGTACACAAAAATTGCTAAAATGATAAAAATGATGAGTGAGGCGATCACAATAATTTTTTTTCTGGCTGCCATAGCGATTAATATTCAGGTAGTAACAAAAATTATATGGAATTGATTTAAAAATCATTTCCTTTTTCATATCCTTCATAATAATAGGATTGTTCGATGCCTTTAAAAATGACTTCTCGATCGTTTATATCTTCGGTTAAATTAGCTAAAAGTAAAGTTCTTAATTCTAGGTCGTTGATAGGGCTTCTTTCCATGGATTGTAAATAAAGTTCTTTACTTACAAACTGCCAGTTTACTACTTTTTTTAATTTAGTTTTCAATAGCATATCTAGCCATATTCGCATCGTTCTACCATTTCCTTCCATAAAGGGATGAGCCACATTCATTTCTACATATTTGGTAATAATTTCTTCAAACGTATTCTCTTTTAATTCTTCAATTTTTACTAAAATTTCTTTCAAATACAACGCGTTTGCAAATCTAAAACCACCTTTTGAAATATTAACTGTGCGTATTTTTCCAGCAAAATCGTACAATCCGTTAAATAGATAACTGTGTATTTCCTGTAAGCCTTTGGTTGTGCCAATTTCTAGTTTGTCAATATCGCCAGTTTCAAACAATCGATACGCATTTTCCAAGCTTTTTTTATCTATATTTTTCATCAGATATAATTATTGATTTTTAGTCTATTGTTTATCGCTATCAATGAGCTCACAGACTGGGTTTGTTCATTACCGATATACATTACTTTAATCTTGAGTTTTCAAAGTTAAGATTTTAGTCCTTAATTTTTTATCTGTTGGCGATGTGGAGATCTAAAGATAAGAAAATAATGCCAAGTAGAATGGAATTTGCCAACCGCAGCAAATCCTTACTTTAGTCACAATTGTGGGCAAAAAATAATTAAATAAATATTTGGAATTTTAAAACTAAAGTTTTAATTTTAAGGTAAATCTTATTAAAACTCTAACGCTATGATTAAACTTACCCCCCCCCCAGCAACTGTTATTCGCTTTAGCGATAACGCTGTTAAGCCTTAGTTACGGCTGTAAAAAAGCACCTGTTAACCAGCTAGATGTAACCACAACCGGAATGGCAAACAGTAAATCGTCGGATTTTCTGCTCACCGAAACCGATATCGGTAAAAAGCTGGACAATCCCTACACTGTAGCCAACATGCGAAAGGCTTTGGCAAACTTAGCTACCAAAGGCGATGTAAAAAAAGTAGAAAATCTAATTGCCACTACTCATTATTATATCAAATTTATGCCAAAGGACGAAGCCCAGTATGATTTATTAAAAGTAGATTCCAACTTGGTGATTTACCCATTTCCCTTGGATGTTAAACTGAGCAAGAACAATAAGGGCAATTATCGGGAACCTGGCCTGCCAGATGGTGTACCCACCTACCAATATGCAGCTGTACCTGTTGGCTACAAGTTGCCAAAGGTTGGCTATGAAGTGTTAGCCGATCTGTACCTGCCCAATGAGCGGATGAGCAGCAGCAAAGTAGCAGCAAATGGTTTAAGAAGCCTTGGCGCTCCAGAGGTTACGGTAAAGGGTTTAGTAAACGAAGCCGAACGGATGGTAGCTGCAACTAATGGATTTGAGGAAGAACTGCCACCAGGCGATGACGGTGGTTACGGTGGTGGTGGCGGCGGAGGAGGAGGAAGCACTTGTGGTGCACCTATTGGCGAATGGCGACCAAGTGGGCGTATGACGATGACAGATGATGTGCGGGGATCTATTGGCGTGGAGGGCTTAAAAATTAGGGCTTACCGCTGGTTTACCACGTATATTGGTTTTACCGATGCCAATGGGAACTATTGTGTAGATGGAACTTTTACCCGCCCAGCCAATTACTGGTTTGATTTTGAGCGCTATGAATTTTCGGTGAATCATAATGCAGGCGGACCACGAGAAATTAGTGGACCAAAAATAGAGGGACCTTGGAATAAAGATTTTACTGGTTATGATAAATTTTGTGCAACTATATTTAGAGCAGCTTTTCATTATTATTATGGAGATATTCAAGGTTTAAGAAGACCGCCCGAAAACAGTTTTTTTAACGGATTTCAAATGAAAATTGGAGCATATACTGATAACGATGTAAATAACACATCTCCTGCAAGGCTCATACTTAACTTACAAATGATTCATATCTTTACCCATCCCGGAGAAAGTTCTGACGAAACCTATGCAACTACTATACACGAGTTGGCGCATGCGGTGCATTGGAATATGTACGCATCAAGTGGCTGGACAATCACAAATACTTATACACAAACATCATTAACGGTTTGCGAATCTTGGGCTACTGGAGTACAATATGTATTAACAAGAATGGTTTATCTAAATTATAAAGGAAGGTGGTGTAATTTTGGTGATGACTACAAAAATGTGATAATGGATATGATAGACACTCCTGCTGAAATAACTTATTATCAACCTAATAATTATGGCTTTACCAACTATGGCTATGCTTCACCTCAAGATGAAGTCGAAGGCTATACAATTGTTCAAATACAAGATGCCTTAATTGATCAAACATCATGGTTAGATTGGAGAAATAATATTAAAAATTTATATAACAATGGAACAGAAAACAATTTGGATGCGTTATTTAACGTTTGGTCTAATCATTAGCAGCATACTTTTATTTATTTCTTGTAGAAAAACTCATTTTTTAAACTCTGGAGAATTTGTTTTTGTAAACAAAACCAATTATAATATAACTTACGATCAAGTAAATCTCCAAAAATTTAATGTAGTTGCAAACGGCATAACGGTTTTTCCTACTTCTTTTGATGGAGGTAAAGATTTAAACCCAGCTTCCTATCTTAGTCCTCTTATGGGACTAAGTAGTGGTCTTGTTAATATTCAATTTGGCGCAAATAAATGTCTATTAAAACAAAATCAAAATAGTGAAAATAGCATACTTAACATTAAGAGCTTTGTTTCAGAAAAATTGGGTATAGGTAAATATAAATTCACCTATACCTTTACAGATGCAGATTATAACCGAGCCGTTACCTGCCCTTAATTATTTAGAACATGAAAAAACATGAAACTAGCAAACGTTATTTAATAACTCTTCTATTCATTGGCACGTTGTTACTCATTAATTCGTGTAAAAAAATTAATTATCTACAACACGGGGAATATCATATTGTTAACATAACCAATTACAATATAACTTTTGAAAAAGAACTAGAAACGTGCAATGTTATCCCAAAAGGAACTACTATAATTTATGATACACAAGAAAGTAGAAAAAACATGAAACCTGCAGATTATTTAAATGCCGCCGATTTTTCTAACCCCATAGACCGCTTAAAATTAGGCACTATAAATATTAAATTCACCAAGAGTGACGGCACTGCAAAATGCTTGTTAAAACAAACTAAAGACAGCATTAATAGTATTTTAAACCCAGATAAATTTATTTCTGAGCAAATAGGAGAGCGAACCTACAAATTTACCTACTATTTTTCTAATTCAGATTATAACCGAGCAGTAACTTGCCCATAAACCTTCCCTCATCGGATGACGACATAATGCCAATCGTCATCCGATGAAGATATTTTTAATAACAATGAAACACAACAACAACTTGATGCGCTATTTACAGCTTGGAATTGTTATTAGCCTTGTAGGATTTATTATTTCTTGTAATAAAACAAAAAATCCAGGATATGATTTAGAGGTTTATTTTGTAAACCAAACCAATTATAACGTTACTTACGGGCAAGGATTTGGAGAATTTAATGTGAAAGCACAATCAACCACCTTAATCAAACAAAGCCGTGATGGCATTAGTCCTGTTTTAACTAATGATACTTTTCTTAGTCCACTTTTAGTTAAATCTAGGCCTTTTATTAATCCTTTTTTTGTTTACTTTGATTTAAATAAGTGCCTTATACAAACGAGAACTACAGAGAATGGTGTGTTTAATGCAGATAGCTACAAG
>JACMOW010000218.1 GCA_014377775.1 Pedobacter sp.
CGCATACAAAACTTACGTAAAGAATTAAATTTTGAAGTTACCGATCGCATAACCGTAAATTTACAGCAAGATAATTTAATTACACCTGCAGCAATACAAAACAAAGCTTACATTTGTGCCGAAATTTTAGCTGACAGCCTCCTATTTGAAGAAAAAATAAATAATGGAAACCAAATTGTAATTGAAGATGTTGAACTACAGATCTTAATTACCAAAAAATAAAATAATACAAATTATTAATTAGATGGAACCATCATGATAGCTCCATTACCATTAAAAACAAACTAAATAAATGGAAAAAACTGAGAAAACCCGCTATTCAGATAGCGAATTGCAAGAGTTTAAAGAGCTTATCCAAGGAAAACTTAAAAGCTCTAGAGAAGAATTTCTTTCCTTAACCTCATCATTAAGTAGCCCGAATTCTCATGGTACTGAAGATACATCTGGTGCTTATAAAACGTTGGAAGATGGATCTGCAACTTTAGAAAAAGAGCAAATTAATCAATTGGCTGCACGTCAGAAAAAGTTTATTGATAATCTAGAAGCTGCATTGGTGCGCATTGAAAACAAAACGTATGGCATTTGCAGAGAAACTGGAAAATTAATTCAAAAAGAGCGTTTACGTGCAGTACCTCATGCTACGTTAAGTATGGAAGCAAAACTGAAGCAAGGTTAATGAAAGGCTATACAAAACCACTACTTTTAATATTTTTGGTATTGCTTGCCGATCAGGCTTTAAAAGTTTGGATAAAAACCAATATGTTCATTGGTCAGGAATTTAAAATTTTTGGCGATTGGTTTATCATACATTTTACTGAAAATAACGGTATGGCGTTTGGATTGGAGTTTGGTGGAGAATTTGGGAAACTTGCCCTTTCGCTGTTTAGAGTAATTGCCGTTGCAGGAATTGGTTATGGATTACATTATTTAATTCAGCGTAAATATCACCGTGGATTAATTTTAAATGTTGCTTTAATTTTTTCTGGAGCCTTAGGTAACATTATCGACTCGGTATTTTATGGCGTAATTTATAAATACGAAACCTTATTTCACGGCCGAGTGGTAGATATGTTGTATTTCCCGATCGTAAATGGTTATTTCCCAAAATGGTTCCCAATTTGGGGAGGTGAAGAATTAGTGTTTTTCAGACCTGTATTTAACATTGCTGATACCGCAATCTCTATTGGAGTAATTGCCATTATGATCTTTCAAAAAACATACTTTAAGGAAGAAATAAAAGACGAAGTTGGCATAAATAACGAAACGGTAGAGGATTAAGCATAATTTTGTTTAAATTTAAAATAGAGTAATACTGTGTTATGAAATTTTTGAATCTTCTTTTGACCTTAAACCTTTGTCTTTTTTTCTTTTCAGCTTGCGCGCAGAAAAAAAATCTCTTTGATGGAAAAAGTCTTGCGGGATGGCATATTGATGTTCCAGCAAAAGATAAAGACTCGAAAACACCAGATGCATTTATCATCCGTAATGGCAATTTGATTAGTTTAAGCGAGCCAAGAGGGCACTTAATTACCGATGCTGTTTATGAAAATTATCGCTTAACTGCAAGTTATAGGTTTACTGGTAAACCAGGTAATTGTGGTATATTGGTTCACGCCTCAGCGCCAAGGGCTCTTTATGGTATGTTCCCAAAATCTCTTGAAGTGCAAATGCAACACCAAGATGCAGGCGATTTTTGGTGCATTGAAGAAGATATCACTGTACCAGATATGGAGGCACGCCGTGGACCAAAAGCAAACTGGGGTGTGAATGGCAACAAGTTACGTCGCATTAAAAATTTAACTGATGGTTCTGAAAAACCATTGGGTGAGTGGAACACCATGGTAATCGAATGTTTTAAAGACTCCATTAAAGTTTGGGTAAATGGCATTTTGGTAAATGAAGGAGCTTATTGTACGGCAAGCAAAGGCCAGATTGCCGTTCAAGCCGAAGGCTCGGAAGTTGAGTTTAGGAAGTTAGTACTGCAACCGATTAAGAAAATAAGCAAATAATTCTGTGGAATTGGCACAATATTTACATCCAATTGTTATACACACAAAATAACAATTTAGAAACATGAAAAAATTATTAGCACTTGCCTTTGTTGCCTTATTTAGTATAAGTGCCATGGCGCAACAAGTAGATTTAAGAAAGAAAATTAGTGTGAGTGGTTCGGCAGAAGCTGAAGTAACACCAGACATCATTTATCTAAGTATATCTTTAAAAGAATACTTTAAAGATAACAACAGCAAAAAAAGAGTAGACATTACAGAATTAGAAAATCAATTGTACAATGCTGTACTAAAAGCAGGAATAACGAAAGAAAACCTAATGGTGAATAACATCTCCAGCTACAATTATGCAACTGAGAAAAAGAAAAACCCAGATTTCTTAGCCAGCAAACAATACCGCTTAAAAGTAACCGATTTAAATAAATGGAACGAAATTATTAGTGCGGTTGATGCAAAAGGTATCGCATATACCAATATAGAAAGTTATGATTATTCGAAAATTGAAGGTTTAAAGAAAGAACTCAAAATTAAAGCTTTACAAGCAGCGAGGGCAAAAGCCATATATATGGTAGGTGCGCTGGATGAAAAACTAGGCGGCGTAATCGATATACAGGAAGTTAATAATGAGGCTTATCCGCAACCTATGTACAGAGCAAATGTAATGATGATGAAAAGCGAGTCAATGGCTGGAGATATGGCCCCACCCGAACTCGATTTTAAAAAAATAAAATTGAATTATGTAGTAAATACTGTGTTTGAAATTAAATAACTGCCTACTACACTATACAACTTACAAGATTAATACCTCAAAAACCTACTAAATTAACATTGGTAGGTTTTTTGTTTAGAAATAATTAACTAACAATAAACTCCAAATTAAAATCTAAGATCATGAAAAAATTTATTTACGCTTTAGTACTTGTATTCACTTTAGGAATTAGTACAAATACAGTTTCGGCTGCTAACAAAAAAGAAATTAAAACAGAACTTACGGCCGAGCAAAAAGTTCAGTATGAAAAATTAGTAAACAGAGTTGAGGAAATCCGTAATATGGATAAATCTAACTTAAACAGGGAAGAAAAAAGAGCTTTACGCAAAGAGCTAAAAGAAATGAAAGCACAAGCTAACGGATTAAATCAAGGTGTATACCTTTCAGTTGGTGCAATCATTATTATCATCTTATTGTTGATCCTTATTTTATAAGAATTCATAGCTACCTATAAAAAAAAGGCTGTTCAATTAAATTTGAGCAGCCTTTTTGTCAATATAATCGTAATAGCAAAGTGCTTAGCAGTCTCTTTACTATTCATCGCAATAACGGATGTCTCTTACATTAGTCAATCCTATCAAAACCTGTATACTTTCTCAGCACTTCAGGTATAACAATACCTTTCTCTGTTTGATAGTTTTCCAAAATCGAAGCTACAATGCGAGGTAAAGCCAGTGCGCTTCCATTTAAAGTGTGCGCCAATTGTGTTTTACCCTCTTTTCCTTTATAACGTAACTTAAGGCGATTACTCTGATACGTTTCGAAATTTGAAACTGATGAAACCTCTAGCCACCGTTGCTGTGCTGCACTCCAAACTTCCATATCGTAAGTCATTGCTGCGGTGAAGCCCATATCACCACCACATAGGCGTAAGACACGATAATGCAAGCCCAGTTCCTTTAATAGTGATTGTACGTATGCGCTCATTTCTTCTAAAATTGTATAAGATTGGTTAGGGTGTGCAACTTGCACCACTTCAACTTTATCAAATTGATGTAAACGATTTAATCCACGTACATGGGCACCATAAGAACCTGCTTCTCTACGAAAACAAGGTGTGTAGGCTGTATTTTTAATTGGCAAATCCTCTTCCTTTAAAATCACATCCCGGTATAAATTCGTAACTGGCACTTCGGCAGTTGGGATAAGGTATAAATCATCAATCGTTGAATGATACATCTGCCCTTCTTTATCGGGTAATTGTCCGGTTCCAAAACCCGAAGCAGCATTTACCAAATGGGGTACCTGCATCTCTTTATACCCAG
>JACMOW010000219.1 GCA_014377775.1 Pedobacter sp.
ATCAGTCGTTTTTAATTTAATTTTATAAATTTCTCCCTGATAATCTATTTCATCTTGTGACCATGCTTGTTTTAATATTTCAATTACTTCGCTGCATCGTTTGTACCGCATTTCCCCATCTTCTTTTACACCGGGCAAATCGCTGTTAATAATATTGATGGTTAAGCGTCCCTTTAAAATATGATCAAGGGTGGCAATGTGCCTTGCGAGCATGGGTGGATGAATTTCGCCTGTGCGAATGGCAGCAAGTAGGTTAATATTTTTTGTTTGTACTGCAGCCGCTGCTGCAAAAGGGATTACTTCTTGCCCTACCATATAACTGGTGGGTAATAAAATATTTCGGTATCCTAAATTATCGGCTGTTTGAATAATATCTAAGTTATGGGTATAATTGCTGCGTCTATCATTGTCTAAAACTCCTAAAAATTCGGTGTCTCCGCCACAAAGGTCATCAAACCAGCCTACTTCAGCCAAGCGTTGTGGTGTGCGAACATCCAACATTTCAAATGTAGATTGTTTCATAAAAAATAATTTAAATTGTGAGCGAAGCATTTTTTATCATTGCTTGCATTTCTAATAAATATAGGTTGATATTACCCTGTTTTTCTTTTTCTGTCCAGCTAAAATAAACAGCCATTTCGTTTCCTACTAATGGGATAAGTTCAAGGGTTTGCTGCCAATTAAGTAGTTGTGCCCCAAACCTTCGAGCTACCACATCTTTTATTGTACAAGCCATTTCGTTTTCCATTACATAAAGTAATTCAGCGTAAGTATAGGCCGCACCCGTAATGATTCGTTGGCTTAGTTTTTCTGTTTTAGTAGCAATCAAAGCTATCAAGGGAGCTTTGTCACCATACTTACTTATCAAATGATCTACAACATCTATAGGCAAATTAATAATCGCCAGAATTTCATTTTTAAGCTTTGTTGAAAAATTTTGCCCACCCTCTAATATTTTCAGGTGAGTAGTACATGCTGTGGTTGTTCCTTTTAATTGCATTTCGCAAACATCCACTGTATCTTTTGCCATCAGGCGATAGGTTGTCCATTTTCCTCCTAAAATACTTATTAGTTTAGAACTGTTATCGGTTTCAATAATATGATCTCTCACCAATTCTTTTGTATTCGTGGTATTATTTGCCTGTACCAATGGGCGAAGACCACCAAACCCCGCCTTTACTTGGGTGGCTGTAATATTTCCCTCCAAATATTGGTTTACGTATTTTAATATATACTCAATTTCTTTTTGGGTAGGTCCAAATTCTTCCTCTTTAAGCGCTGTTTCATCTTCCGTGGTGCCTACCAATAAATAATTTTGATAAGGTATGGCAAACACAAGTCGACCATCTGCAGTTTCTGGAATTAGTAAAGCATCTTTAGAAGGCATTATTTCTTTGGGTAAAATGATATGTACACCTTTGCTAACTCGTACTCGTGGCTTTAAATTGTTGTTTGCCATTAACCGGATATGATCACTAAAAGGCCCAGTTGCATTGATGAAAGATTTTGCTTTAATATGGATGTTTTCGCCATTAAGCATGTTGCGGGCATTCAGCGCAATAAGGTCGCCTGCTTTATTTTTTTCAAATGCTTCTACCCGAGTATGATTCAGGGCAATTGTACCAAGCTTACAGGCAGTTTGTATGAGAGCCATACCATATCGTTGGTCATCTATCTGACCATCATAATACATAATTGCGGAGGCAAAATTACTTTTAAGGGTAGGTATTTTATGGAGGGTATTTGTTTTGTTTAACCATTTACTTGGTCCCAAGGTTTGATTGCCGCTTAGCATATCATAAACCTTTAGCCCAATAAAATAATATAAACCGGCAAAATTATTTTTAACAGGGGTGATAAGGGAAATTGGCCTTGTAAGATGCGGTGCAAGTTGCAACAGGGTTTTTCGTTCTTTTAAACCTTTTTTTACCATTTTAAACTGCTC
>JACMOW010000220.1 GCA_014377775.1 Pedobacter sp.
CACTGTTTGATTATTAAAAGTTAATGAGGTAGCATTGGCTACTATTTTAGGAGAGATTATCGCCGTAGCTTTAAAAGTAATGCTAAAATCATCAACAGCATAAATACCATCACTTCCAGCATCATCTTTATCTGTCCAACGGATATATAATACGGCTCCATTTGATAGTGTAATGGATGAAATTGTTCCAGAGATATTGGTTTGATTGACTGGTAAATTTCCATCTACACCCGCTGCGATAGCTGTTGAGGTTAGTTTCTCATTCAAATCCATAGTGCTAAATGAGATCCAAGTGGCAGTTGTATCTGCTATACTTGTTGCATTGGTACTATATTCAAAAGGTAATATTTCATTAACGGTGTTTGAAGATCCGCTTCTCCACTGCTCCATCACCGCACTTAAATCGATTGATGATACCGTAGTGCCAGTATTATTTTGATAAGCAGCTCCAAATCTGGGAATTAATGAGCCTGAAGCTAAACTACCAATGCTACGATCAGATGCAGCGGGTGTTCCCGTATTGTAGCATGCGCCAGCATTTGATGATGTTGTATAAACTGAAAGGGGTATTGTTCCTCCCAATGCTACAGCATTTGATCCGCCAGCTTTAACGGCAGTCCATCCATTAACAAGTGCTATACCTGTGGAGCCCAACGCGTCGAAATTTTCTGTTTTGGAAGTATTTAATGCGGTTATAGAAACCTGAGAAAAGGATTGTAAAAAGCTAAAGAGAAGTAATAAAAGTAGTAGCAGTTTTTTCATATACAATTTGATTGTTTATACAAATGTAACTGTTAAACTAAATTTTATTATTAATTTTGGGTGAAATGTTTCTTTTGTGGAAAAATAAAATCAGTGAGGCTTATAAAAAAACTTCTAAATTTCCTTTTCCTTCTCGAATAATCTCAAAGTTGCCAGAAGTACAATCAACAACTGTAGAAGCCTCATTATCGCCATAACCTCCATCTATTACGGCATCTACTTGCTCCTGATATTTTTCGTAAATCAATTCTGGATCGGTAGAATATTCGATCATTTCATCATCATCTTTGATGGATGTAGAAATAATAGGATTTCCTAGAGCTGCTACGATAGACCGGGCGATATCATTATCAGGAACACGGATGCCGACTGTTTTTTTATTCGAACTTAACAGTTTTGGTACATTATTATTGGCGTTAAAGATAAAAGTAAATGGCCCAGGTAATGCTTTTTTCAAAACCCTAAATAAAGCGGTGTCTATTGGCTTAATAAAATCAGAGATATGCCTTAAATCAGAACATATAAATGAAAAATTAGCTTTCTCTGGTTTTATCCCTCGTATCCTGCAAATTTTTTCAATTGCTTTTTGATTGGTAATATCGCAGCCTAAACCATAAACCGTATCTGTTGGGTAAATGATTAGACCGCCTTTTTTCAAGATTTCTACGACTTGCTCAATGGCTCTTGGATTCGGATTTTCAGGATAGATCTTGATTAACATGCTCAAAAATAACAAAATTGTGCTCTTCTTGCTTAGTATTCGTTACATTATAATTACAATTTAATTATTTCAATCGGGATTAAATCCTCTTCTTTTGTTATTTTTGGTTGTTTCTTGAAGCTAAATATTAAACCATGAGAAAAGCATTTGTTGCCATTGCCGCCTTTTTAATTGCCCTTACGGTGATGTTAGGCTTAATACATCCACCATTATGGTGGTCTTTTATTTTTACAGGTCCATTTGTAATTTTAGGTATGTATGATTTGTACCAACCTAAACATAGTATCGTAAGGAATTATCCTGTTTTTGGCAGAATGCGTTACTTTATGGAAGAATTACGCCCAAAAGTGTATCAATATTTTGTGGAAAGTGATACCAATGGCAAGCCTTTTAGTCGATTAAATCGTTCACTCATTTATCAACGTGCTAAAAAGGAGAATGATACCATTCCATTTGGAACGCAATTGGATGTTTATGAAAATGGTTATGAATGGCTAAGTCATAGTATTGCCGCAATTAGTCACCACGAATTAGATGTTAGTCCGAGAGTTAGCATAGGTGGTCCAGATTGTAAGCAACCCTATTTGGCAAGTATTTATAACGTTTCGGCGATGAGTTTTGGCTCGCTAAGTCAGAATGCAATTTTGGCCTTAAATGGGGGTGCCAAAATGGGCAATTTTGCCCATAATACTGGCGAGGGGGGGATAAGCGATTACCATGATGGTCCGGGTGGTGATTTGATTTGGCAGATAGGAACTGGGTATTTTGGCTGCAGAAACCATGATGGTTCTTTTAATTATGAGGCTTTCGCTACCCGATCGCAAACTGAAAATGTGAAAATGATCGAAATTAAGTTGTCTCAAGGTGCCAAACCTGGTCACGGTGGTATTTTGCCAGCTAAAAAAGTTACGCCAGAAATTGCCCGAATACGTTTAGTAAAGGAGGGCTTCGATGTAATTTCGCCACCAGCACACACTGCATTTTCTACACCATTAACAATGCTAGATTTTGTAAAAAAATTAAGGGGATTATCTAAAGGTAAGCCGATTGGGTTTAAACTATGTATAGGCAGAAGGAGCGAATTTTTTGCAATATGTAAGGCGATGGTTGAAACAGGTATTTACGTAGATTTTATTACTGTTGATGGGGGAGAAGGAGGTACGGGGGCTGCGCCACAAGAATTTTCGAATGCCGTTGGTATGCCGCTAAGAGAAGGCGTTGCATTTGTTAGTGATGTATTAACTGGATTTGGATTAAAGCAGCATATCAGAATTATTGCTTCAGGAAAAATATCCTCAGGTTTTGATTTGGTGAAAAATATAGCTTTGGGTGCTGATTTATGTAACTCAGCTCGCGGGATGATGTTTGCTTTGGGCTGTATTCAAGCTTTAGAGTGCAATAGCAATACCTGTCCAACGGGTGTAGCCACGCAAGATCAAAGTTTAATGAAGGGTTTAGTGGTAGAAGATAAGACGGTAAGGGTATTTAATTTTCATCGCTTAACGGTTCAAAGTGCAGTTGAGTTACTTGGGGCCGCTGGTTTAAAACATCCATACCAACTAACCAGGGCTTATATTAATAGGAGAATCACACAAAATGTGATGCAATCTTATCTCGAAACCTATCCATATATTCCGGAGGGCAGTTTATTACAAACACCATACCCCTCACAATTTGAATTGGGTATGGCTTTAAGTACATCGGCAAGTTTTTCACCAACAGATTATAGGGTATCTGCGGTCGATTATCAGTCGGCTAGTGCGCATCAAGTTTAGGTAATCTAAACCTGCAACTAAAACTCTGCACTTTTAGGAAATCTTGGAAAGGCTATTACATCTCTAATATTAGTCATTCCGGTTACAAATAGAACCAATCTTTCGAAGCCTAAGCCGAAACCAGCATGAGGTACCGAGCCAAAACGACGGGTATCTAAATACCACCAAAGTTCTTCTTGTGGAATATTCATTTCTTCCATGCGTTTGGTTAATTTATCCAATCGTTCTTCACGTTGTGACCCACCAATCATTTCGCCAATGCCAGGGAAAAGTACATCCATGGCTGCTACTGTTTTACCATCTTCGTTCATTCTCATGTAAAATGACTTTATATCTTTTGGATAATCAGTTAAAATTACAGGCTTCTTAAAGTGTTTTTCTACTAAATAACGCTCATGTTCTGATTGTAAGTCGGCTCCCCACTCATCAATTAAGTATTTGAATTGTTTTTTCTGATTTGGTTTCGAATGTTTTAAGATGTTTATTGCTTCAGTATAGGTTAAACGTTCAAAATCATTTGCCAAGCAGAAATTAAGTTTTTCTATTAATGATAACTCGCTACGTTCTTGTTGTGGTTTTTGCTTTTCTTCCTCTAGTAAGCGATCATTTAAAAATGCCAATTCATCTTTGCAGTTCAGCAATGCATAATTAATGATGTACTTCATCATATCTTCTGCCAATTGCATATTGTCTTCTATGTCTGCAAATGCAACTTCTGGTTCAATCATCCAAAACTCTGCTAAATGGCGTGTGGTATTTGAATTCTCTGCCCTAAAGGTTGGTCCGAAGGTATAAATTTGGCCAAAAGCTGTTGCTGCCAATTCACCTTCTAACTGGCCAGAAACGGTTAAGTTAGTAGCTCTACCAAAGAAATCGGTCGAAAAATCAATTTTTCCATCTGCTGTTCTTGGTGTATTATCGAAATCTAACGTAGTAACTTTAAACATTTCTCCAGCGCCTTCGGCATCACTTGCTGTTATAATTGGCGTGTGCATACATACAAAGCCTCGCTCATTATAAAACTGATGTATGGCAAATGCTAAAGCATGACGAACTTTAAATATGGCATTAAATGTATTGGTACGGAAGCGTAGATGCGCATTTTCTCTTAAAAATTCTAGGCTATGTTTTTTGGGCTGTATTGGATATTCTTCAGGATTGCTATCGCCAAGTATTTCGATCGATGTAGCTTTAATATCTACTTTCTGTCCTTTTCCTAACGATTCGACAATGACTCCTTTTACGGCTAAGGCGGCTCCTGTAGTGATTCGTTTTAATAATTCTTCTGGCGAATTGGAAAAATCTACCACAATTTGAATATTGCCCATGCAAGATCCATCATTTAAGGCGATAAACTGATTGTTGCGAAAAGTTCGCACCCAACCCATAACCGTTACCTCTTTATTAAATACTGTAGTATCCAGTAAGTCTTTGATTTTTTCTCTCTTTATCATTCCGCAATCGCTTTTATAAGGAGGTCAAAAATAACGATTTAAACGTAAAAAAGCGTATCTAGTACGCTTAAATTTGAGTTTTCTTAATTTAGAATGGAATAAAAATGAAGAATGAAGATCCCTTATTTTTTCCGTCGCTATTTGCCCAAACTTTTCCTTTATGTAATTCTATGAGCATTTTTACGATCGATAAGCCTAATCCATTTGAGTGTTCTTTGCCTGTTGGCACGGCACTGAGCCTAGCAAATTTCATAAATAGCTTCTCCATGTCAGCCGCTGTTAATCCCTGTCCCTCATCTTTAAATTCTATGGTTAACCCATTTTCTTTTGCTGAAACATTAATGTAAATATCGGTACCTCTCTCAGAATATTTTAACGCATTGCTTAATAAATTTTCAAAAGCTTCCTGCATTCTTCGTGCGTCTGCAAGAATACTGGTATCACATTTACATCTAACAATGATATTTTGTTTTTTATTGGAAGCTAATAAATCAAAATTTCGTTTTACAATATGAAGTACATCTAAAATTTTTACTTCTTCTAATTTTAATTCTAGGCCTCCACTTTCTACTTGGGAAATATCGAGTAAATTATTTAAACTGGTTAAAACATTATTGGCAGATTGTGTAATTCTATGCGCAAAATCAGCTACTATTTTAGGATCGTTGGCTTTGCGTTTAATTAATTCAGCAGAAAGCGCAATAGCGGTATTTGGATTTTTTAGGTCGTGCACGATTCGATTCATCATGTCGTTTTGTGTGCGGATTGCTTTTCTGGATGCTAATCTTAGCTCGAGTTCATCCATTACGATAGATGAAAGTGTTTCCAACATTTTCAATTGTTCGGGCGTTACCGCTCTAGGCTGAGTATCTAAAACGCAAAGTGTACCCAATTGATGTCCTTCAATTGTTTTTAAGGGTGCTCCTGCATAAAATCTAACTCCATTTTCCATGGTTACAAAGGGGTTATTAACCAGCTCGGGAACATCCAACATATTTTCGATTAGGGTAACTTCTTCTCTTAGGATGGCAACTGAGCAAAAGCTGTCTTTTCTGTCGATTTCGGTAGCTTTTAGTGGACTAATATTCGTTTTAAAGAATACGCGTTCTTGATCAACGAAAGTAACCTGTGCAATGGGCGTGTTAAAAATTTGAGCTGCTAATATGGCGATCTTATCAAAGGTGTTCTCTGAAGGAGTATCTAATATATCGTAGGTATGAAGTTTTAAAAGACGTTCATTTTCATTTTCTGGAAATATAGATGTTGGGAATTGGAAACTACTCATGAAGATTTGATACTATAAAATATAGGTAAATATACTACATTCTAATTGGGATTATTTTTAATGCTATTTTTGCTAATTTTATATTTTTTTAATTTATTTGAGTCTATTGTTTAATTTTTTGATTAAAAATATCATAATATTTTATTTTTTTAAGTAAAAAAAACGATAAAATCATTAAAAATAAATTTATTTACGTTAATTGTCTAATAATTAAACGTATTTGTATAATAAAAAAATGTTTTTTAAAATTTTAAAAGTTTATTAACATTTATTTATACTTTTTTTATATAAAAAATATAAATAGTATAAAAAATAAATCATTTTACTGAAAAATTATCTATATTTGTTATGTTCATACAAAAAAGTACATTTATATTTGGTTTGATTAAAGCTCTGGTTGGATGGCCAGAGCTTTTTCATTAAAAACTTCACTAAAAAGAATGACGTAAAATTTAAAATTATTAAAGGAATATAAAACTGAACCAACCTAAAGCAAAAAACCAGCCGAATTCGACTGGTTTTTTGCTTTACGGCATAATTATTTTATTATTTAAGCTAGCACTTTCGTTACCAAATCGGCTGCTTCTTTTAAAGCAATAGCTGAATATACCTTTAATCCAGAATCATCTATCAGTTTTTTTGCTTCAACAGCATTGGTGCCTTGTAAACGACAAATAATGGGAACTGGAACATCACCAATTTCTTTATAAGCATCAATCACCCCTTGTGCTACACGATCGCAACGTACAATACCACCAAAAATATTGATAAATATTGCTTTTACATTTGGGTCTTTTAGAATGATATTAAATCCAGCTTTTACAGTTGTTGCATTCGCAGTACCGCCCACATCTAAGAAGTTGGCAGGCTCTCCGCCAGCAATTTTAATAATATCCATGGTAGCCATTGCTAATCCAGCACCATTTACCATACAACCAACGTTGCCGTCAAGCTTAACATAGTTTAAGTTGCTTTCGCTCGCTTCAACGTCTGTTGGGTCTTCCTCTAATTTATCGCGCATTGCAGCATAGTCAGGGTGACGGAATAATGCATTTTCGTCTAAATCTACCTTCGCATCAACGGCTATAATTTTATCATCGCTTGTTTTTAAAACAGGATTAATTTCAAACATTGCAGAGTCGGTACTTTCATAAGCCTTATAAAGTGCCGCAACAAATTTTACCATTTCTTTATGTGCAGCTCCTGATAAACCAAGGTTGAAAGCAATTTTACGTGCTTGAAAACTCTGTAAGCCGACTTTAGGGTCAATTTCCTCTTTAAAAATCAAATGAGGTGTATGTTCTGCTACCTCTTCAATGTCCATTCCGCCTTCAGTACTATACATGATGATATTTGTACCGTTTGCACGATTTAACAAAACACTCATATAAAACTCTTTGGTTTCAGAAGCTCCAGGATAATATACGTCTTGTGCGATTAAAATTTTATTAACTTTCTTTCCTTCCGGACCAGTTTGCGGGGTAATCAATTGCATTCCTAGAATATCAGTTGCTCTTTGCTTTACCTCATCGAGGTTTTTAGCCAACTTTACACCACCACCTTTTCCTCGGCCACCAGCATGAATTTGTGCTTTAATTACAACCCAGTCAGAATTATAATCAGTTTTCATTTTTTTAGCGGCTTCAATAGCCTGATCAACTGTATCAGCTACAATGCCTTCTTGCACTGCAACGCCAAAACTCTTTAGAATTTGTTTACCTTGATATTCGTGGATATTCATTTGCTCGAAAATTTCCTCAAATCTACAATTTAATTTTTTAGTATCAAGTACCGAAAAGCAAGTATTGGCGCTAAAAAGTATGTGTTTTGATATATTGTTTTTTGTTCAACGATTGGGTTTGTCTACTTATCTTATTCTCATTTAAGTGCTTCTCTGTTTTACATTAATCACCTTATTGTTTTTAAAAGAAATTTCTATGATGTCTATATCGATACTGAACATTCCTGGTATAAACCCAACATCGTATACCCATTCATTACGCTCGAATTTAGAGGTTTCCCCCAATAATTGCTCAACTTCTTTTTTAGATTTCCCAAGTAGGAGTTCATTAGTAATCAAATCATTCGTTAATTCATAACGTGTTCTTTTTTCATTTTTCCGAATCAAATTCATGTTTAGGATAATAGGTCGCTAAGACAAAAATTGACCAAATTATTGTAACATATAATACAGGTGTTCCAATAATTGTACTTCCCAAAATTACAATTTTTCTTGTCTTTTGATTTTTTATCGTTTTATTAAATAGTCATTTCCAAAAGAAAAAGGTTATTAATCCAATTAACAGCAAGATAATACATACTGCAATATCCATAAAAGCTAATATTTTTAAGCTAATTAAGCCGTTGATTAAAATAGTTGTAAGTTTCCCAATCCCGATAGTTCCATGACAGCCAAGTGGTTTTTTTTAGGTCTATTTTGAAATTTTCTGTTCGTTTAGCTAAATCTAGTTCAAATGTTTCACCCATTTTTTGTTTAATTTGTTTGGTTATTTTGGTAGAATCAATAATTGTATGTTTTGTAGAAGTTGCTTCTATTAAATATGTCGATGTGCTTGGAGAGAGGTGTTTTTTTAGTATTTCTTTATTTTCAATTATCATGGGCAGCGTTTTGTCAGACAAACTCATTAGATAATTTATATCCAAAGCAGCTGTACTTCTATTTTTAATGTTGTAGTTAACGATAAATACGTCCCAGTTTACCGTTCCACTAAGCAATAACAACAAAAACCAAATGGCTCCATTCATTTTAAACAAATAGAAAAGTGATTGTTGTTTCGCCACCTTTAAATAAACGGTGAATAGTCCAATCATGCAAAGCAAAGAAAAAACGATAACGCCAATACGTTTGTAGGTTAAACCGTGCATAGCGATGTAGTGGTAATCTCTACATAAAACCGACAAGACCAAAAATGAATTTTGGATCATCCATCCGTACGCTAAGAAACGAATGGTTTTGTTTTTGCTATAAAAATTTAAGTTTCCGTTAAAGAAATAAAGAATAACCAACATCGCCATGGCGATACTGATAATTAAAGCATTTGTACTGCCATGCAAAGCTTGTGAAAAATTTAGGCTACCAAGGTTGCCCATCCATAAGGTAGAAATATCAATACAGTTTAAGAATAGTAAAAGAATATTCAACCCAGTGAAGGAAATAATTGCGATGGTGTTTTCAGTTTTCAATGCCATTTTCTTCTTCAATAAATCTCCACTAAA
>JACMOW010000221.1 GCA_014377775.1 Pedobacter sp.
TCGTTTTCTTTGATTAAGAAGTCGGAGTTTTCCATTTTTTTAACACCACTTTTCAATAAACTATCGTCAGCTACCATTTTAATAGGCTCTATACAAGAAAGGTTTCTCTCTCTGAAAGGCTTGTTATAGCTCAAATTATAAGCCGAAATGATTGACCATCTTGATTGATCTGAAGTGTTAGCCGCCGAACGGTGAAGAATATTACTATGGAAAAATAAGGTATCGCCCGGTTTCAATTCTACATAAACCAATTCGCAATTTTTTTCTACCTCAGCCACAAAAGCCATATCTGCACCTTGTTGTTCACCAGCAAAACTGTGTTCAATGCGTTGCATTTTATGACTTCCTTTAAGCACTTGCAAACATCCGTTTTCTTTGTTGGCTTCGGTTAACGCCACCATTACAGAAATCATAGCTTCGGGATATAAAAACCCATTTTTGTACCAATAACCATAATCTTGATGCCATTCCCAAGCTCCACCCACTTTAGGTTCTTTTTGCATCACTTTTGAATGGAAATGACAAACTTCACCTTCATTTCCCAACAAATCTGCAACGGCATTTACCATTCTTTTTGAGCGGGACATCAATCCAAAAGAATCATCGCCTGGCGTAAACCATAAGGTTAAGCGGGTACGATTACCAGCTTGATCGTTAAAATCCATTGCATTACCAATTACTGTATCATCAATAGAAAGTTGGTACAAAATGTTGGTCTCATCTTGTGAGAAAAAATTACGCTTGATAAGGTATCCATCCTTACTAAACTGAGCTTGCTCTTCAGTCTTTAGTAAATTAGCCATTTTAATAAAATTAGGTTATATCCAAAGGTAATTTAACGGGCTTTAGCGTTCTACTACTTTGATAACCAAAAAATGGGCTTTGCTAACAAAATTTAATCTATCTCCAGAAAATAATCGGTTAAAGATTTAAAACTATCGAAACGCACATCAAACTGTTGAGTTGTACCAAAACCGTAGGTTACATGTGCAAACGGGAAACCAGCCAAACTAGTCTCTTTACTATCATGATCCGTATCGCCAATGTAAATTGGATTTTTTAAAGCGTATTTTTCTTTTAACAGCAACATATTTTTATGCTTAGGCTGATTATTGAATCCATACGCTATTTCTGCTGTAATAAAATCTTCAATCCCTGCAAAAAACATGAATTGTTTAATGCTATCTTTTGGGCAATTACTCAAAATAAACAATTTGTATTTTTGCGATAAAGCCTTTAAACCTTCTTTTACATCGGGATAAATTAATCCTCCTTTTTGTGGCAAAACCTCATCCTGAATTTCAACTATGGCTTCAAAAATATACTCGGCTTTTTGATGGTCCATTCCCTTAAAAAAATGAGCTAACACTTTTTCTTTTTCCCAACCCATCATGCCCCTTAGTTCTTCTCTTGTTGTTTTGATATCCATTTCTAGCTTTAAAAAGGCACTATTCCAACAAAAAGTATAAGTATCAAGGGCATCCCAAAGTGTGCCATCCATATCAAAAATCAAACTATCAGGGGTATTTATTTCCATATTTTAGATGTGGGTAAATTATAATTCGCTAAACTGTTTCCTATATTTTAATGGGCTAAAGCCATAAATTCGCTTAAACTGCTTATTAAAGTTAGAGATATTTCTAAAACCGCACTCAAAGCATACATTAATAATACTGGTTTCTTTTTCTACCAATAGTTTACTGGCTTTATTCAACCTAAATTCTATCAGAAAATCTGAAAATGATTTACGTGTTTGCTGACTAAAAAATCTGGACAGAGAATTTTCGGCCATGTTTACCAAATCTGCAATGTCTTTTAACTTTATATCTTTATGGTAATTTGCATCCACATAATTGAATATGCTAGATAATCTTTCATTTTCCTGATTATTAAACGCTTTTACGCCATTTTTGCTCAAGATTTTGTTTTCAGCTGAATGGGAAATGATATTTAAAATCTCGACCAAAGTCAACCATCTTTCCATTCCTTTTTGTTGACTTAACTGAATTAATAATGGGATGACTTTTTGTTTTGCCTCCCCTAAAACTGCTAAGCCAAAATGTGATTGTTGAAGAATATTTTTGATTAAACTACTCTCGGGCAAAGTAAGAAAACCTTGTCCGAAGCTACTTTCTAAAAAATGAACCACTACAGATTTTGCCCTTAAGGTCGATGATGATTCGTAATAAATATCATCATTTTTATACAAATGGGGAACATTTGGACCAATCAATGCTAAATCGCCAGCTTCAAAAGAGCTGATATCATCTCCAATAATGCGCTTTCCTGTACTTTCAGTTACCAATACCAACTCATATTCTGGATGAAAATGCCATGGAGTGGGATAAAAAGAATAATCAAAATCTCTGACCACAAAAGATTCATCACTATCTAAAGGAAGATGTTCTAATTTGGGTTTCATTATAATATTTTAAAGCAATTATGGTCTACAATTTTAGAATGCAACCTAATTACCTCAATTAAAATATCCTTTTTCTTCTATAAAAGCAATTAAACTATCTGCCATAGCTTGTTGGGCTTTTACTTTTGGATGGTCATCACTGCCTTTGTATTCAAAAAAATGTGTCACTACTTTATCGTCCTTTAGTCTTTTAACCGCTTCATCAATATAACCCGGCCATTTTGAACCTGGCTTCACTGCGCCCATACTCCCTAAGCAACAAATAATTTGTGCTTTTGGATATTTAGCCCTAACAGAACGTATAAAATCCATGTATGAAGTGATGTAAAAATCTTCAGTTGGTTTTTGTGTTCCAAATCTTGCTTTATATTGCTCATGCTCCGGCAAAGTAACCAAATAGCTATCGTTTTGAAATAAATTTACTACTACAATATCTGGCTTATATTTAGAGAAATCCCATTTACTTTTTGGATTTTTTGGGTCTAATAAATCATAAATATCGGGCATAGTTTCCTTAAACCAACTCACCATTATTCCAATTCCACTTTTTGCGGTACCATGATACTGCGCATTAAAATGCCTTGCTGTTATTACTCCATAAGTTTTATAATTATTATGAAA